>NC_000916.1:900000-1157500 GCF_000008645.1 Methanothermobacter thermautotrophicus str. Delta H | reverse complement strand
GTTCAACCGCCGCGTTTGCACAGAGTGTTTCCTCGTTTTCTATGAGAGTAACGTCATGTCCGTCTGATATGAGGAGGTTTGCAAGTGTTAAGCCGACTCGTCCTCCACCCATTATAACAACATACATATCCACACCTTCTAGATTCAGGGAAAAATCAATGTAACCGGTATCAATGTAAGTGGTGTTTACTTGTGTTAAACCTCATCATTAATAAGGTTTTTCCACTTATAATAAGGGTTTCAGTAACTCCAGATCATTTTTTATGGGTTGAGCATCAGCCTGCCTTGAATGCCTCCACAAGGCCCCGTATAAGCACAATTACAGGGATTATCTCAAGCCTTCCAAGCCACATGCTCAGGATGAGGGCCATCTTCGGGACGACGGGTAAATTGAAGCTGGTTATACCCATGCTGAGCCCCACGTTTCCCTGGGCAGAGGCGGCCTCAAAGAGTGAATTTAGGGGGTCATAACCGTAGACCACAAGGACCGACCATGTGAAGAATAGAAGGACAAAGTAGAGGCTTATATAGGAACCCGCCTCCCTTATCTCGGTGTCACTCACAGACTTCCCTGATATCTTCCTTGGCATAACTGATCCCTCAGGGGCGAGTATTCGCATGATCTCCCAGTAAACCCCCTTGAGGACGGTTATCACCCTGATTATCTTGACGGCCCCGGTGGTTGAACCGGCAGCCATTCCTATGAGCATACAGGTTATGAGCAAAACCTTGAAGTATGCCGGCCATGCCACCATCTGGGGGGTTGAACTTATGCTTGAACCGGTACAGCTCAGTGCCGATATAACATGGTAGATGGACTCCAGAGGGGCAACACCCCCGACGTAGACTGCAAGGATGGTGAAGATGCTTATAAAGACCACGGTGGCCTGTAACTGTATATCATGAAGCACACTGAAAAACCTGCCCTTTATGAGCTGATAGTGGACAAGGAAACTCGTACCTCCCAGTATCATGAGGAGCATGGTTACAAGGTAAACGGCGGCGCTGTGATAGTATCCTATGTTCATGTTCTTAATTGACATCCCACCGGTGGACAGATTTGTCAGGGTATTGTTGATGGCGTCAAAGAGGGGCATCCCTGTGAGGCCGTAGAGGACGATCCCGAGAACGGTGTAGGTTATGTAGATCCACCAGATGGTCTTAACTGTATTTGCTATGCTGGGCTTTATTCTTTCATCCCTGGCCTCGGACTTGTAGAGACGCGATGCAGCGGTACCGGGCCTTATGAGTATTCCTATAACAACTATGACCACACCAAGGCCCCCTATCCACTGCTCAAGGCTTCTTAAAAACAGTATGGATTTAGGGAGGGATTCTACACTGGAGAATATGGTGAGCCCGCTTCCTGTCCATGCAGACATGTTCTCAAAGAATGCGTTTGTAAAGTCAATGTTGAGGGCAGATATCATTATGAGGCTCCCGATGAGCCCTGCCCATAGCCATGCCAGGCATGCAACCATCATCCCGTGCTTGAGGCGCACTGAACATTCCTCGGGCAGGTACCTCTTCAGGACGGTCCCTGCACCCAGAGAAATGAATGCAGGTATAATGAAACTCTGCAGGTTGCCCTCACCGTAGATGATGGCAACGAAGACTGGCAGTGCAACAACAAAACCCACTCCCTGCATTATCGTGCCAAGATACTTGCCCACTGTAAAAAGGTCCCGCTTTCCAACGTATCTCATAAGTACCAATATATGAATGGGAACATTGCAATATAAATTTTTAGAGCGGCAGGTTATGGGTGGATAGTAGTTGAGTAGCGTCAGGATATTGCAATATAGGTTTTTAGAGCGGCCGCTGGAATATGCTGTATTAATGGTATCTGACGGATACTGTCTGAGCTGTCTGTATGCTGCTGTTTATGGGGGAATATCTAAATGAGGGTTTAAAAGCAGCTGGTGTTATTATGGAAGAAAATAGCTTAACAGCGGACCTTCATCCTACCGCTGAACCTGAACCAAAAAATAAATTTCGATGAGTAGAAGAGTCTACTCCAGAAATACATAACCTAATCTATTCTACAACTTCAGCGAAAGCAAACTTGCGCCTGGTTGCACTTATCCTTATCTTGACCTCGTCGCCTACACCTGCACCAGGTACAAAAACAACAAAACCTTCGACACGGGCTATTCCATCACCATCTCTGCCAAGGTCTTCAATTTTAACTTCGTACTCCTCACCCACATTCACCGGTGTGGAGTATGTTTCCTTTCTATAGTAGTTATCTCCAAACAATTCATCACATCCTTAAGTAGGGACACACAAGAATCATGCAATTAATTCAAACCAAATTCAAACGAGAATCAGTAAGAATAATCAAATGACCATCATGCATCCCATACATAAACTTAAGCATCATAGTATATAAATGTATGTGGAGCCATTAACTACTATCACCGGGTGGTTTATTTGATCGGACTGATAGCAGATTCACATGATAATCTTGAGGCAATAGGGAGGGCGGTTGATTACCTCAACCGGGAATCTGTTGACCTTGTTATACATGCAGGGGACCTCATATCCCCCTTCACAGCCCCAGAATTCGGGAAGCTTGAAATGAAGTTCGAGGCGATATTCGGAAACAACGACGGGGAAAGGGATGGTCTGAGAAAGGCCTACAGTCACCTGACAGAGCTCTCCGACTTCAAATCTCTCCGATTTGACGACCTCAGGATAGCTGTTATCCATGGCCACGAGCCGGAAATCCTTGAATGTGTGGTTGGGTCCGGGAGGTATGACCTTGTTGTGACAGGGCACACACATAAGAGGAAATTTTCAGATTCAGGTACCGTGACGGTAAATCCCGGCGAACTGTGCGGTTATCTCTCAGGTGAGAGGACACTGGCCCTCCTTGACACGGACAGTATGAAATGTGAGTTTGTAAGTCTATGAGCGGCAGAAAAACGGTTCAGAGCCATGCTGCTTTAAGGAGCAATTTCAGGAATCAGATGTTATGTTGGTTTAAATGAAGCATAAAGGAGCAATTTTAATAGTAATAGGAGTTGTGGCCCTTGCAGCGATGATACTGATAATAGGGCCCGGCGAGATTGAGGATGCCCTCAGAAAGGCGGACCCAGTGTATGTGCTCATGGCTGTGGTCCTGGAGTTCATCATACTCGCCCTTTTCACCCTTCGCTGGTCAATAACAACAAGGGCGGTCTCAATAGATGTTGGCAAGAGGCACCTCTTCCCGATGCTCCTTGTGGGCATGGCCATAAACAACCTCACACCGAGTGCAAGGGGAGGAGGGGAACCTGTGAGGGCCTACATGCTTGGAAAGTATTCCAGGGCATCCATGGAGTCAGCCTTTGCAACCGTGATAGCTGACAGGGGCCTTGACACATTCCCCTTCATATTCCTGGCAGTACTCACCATAATAGGCATCGTGTTATATTTTGATCTCTCCCGGTGGATATTGGCTGCCCTGATAGCCTCTGTGGTCATCATTGTGGTGGCGTTCTTCCTTGCCCTGTACGTATCCGTTGACAGGGATGCTGGTGAGAGGATAACAGGATGGATACTTGGAGTTGTAAAGAGGTTCTACAGGAAGAACCATGAAAGGCTTGAGAGGAGAGTAAGGAGTGCTCTCCATGAATTCCAGAGTACGATGAGGATGATGCTGAAAGAAAAGAATGTTCTGGTTTATGGCATACCTATATCATTCCTCATCTGGATCCTTGAGATCATAAGGGTTTACCTGATCTTCACAGCCTTCGGAACAGACATATCACTGCTTGTAATCGCCGAGGTTTTCATACTCGCCACCCTTATAGGGATGATACCACTGCTCCCGGGCGGTCTTGGAGCTGTTGACGGCATAATGATTGTTTTCTACTCGTATGCAGGTGTCTCGCCATCTGTAAGTGCAGCTGCAACGGTGGTCGAGAGACTCATATCCTTCTGGATGATCTCTGCCATGGGTGTGGCGGCCATACCCTACTTTGGATCGTCTGTTTCAGAGAAGCTTATGGATAAACTGTGAAATGATATCGTTAAAACTGATTATGGAAAATGATTTATTGTGCTATGATGAAAATTACACCCAGATGACCTTAAGGTTAGGGGGATAAAAATGCTTGAAAAGGTTTTTTTGACCGAAAAGGTTCATGATGAAAAATTTTATGAAAAACTGGTAGATGAGATACGTTCATCACCAGATTACCTCAATCTTATACTTGAATCTTCCGATCCATGGATCCTCCAGGATATAAATGGCTTTATACTTGACTTAAGCCAGTCCTTCGCGGATATGATTGGATATGAACCCGATAAATTGAGGGGGAGGTATCTTCCAAGCCTCCGGGCAGTACCGCTGATACAGAAGTCAAGGCTAAGGATTCTGCTTGACAGAATGGCTGAAGAGCCGCGTGGGTGCAGTGGCCTCTTTGAGTTCATTGATTCAGTTGGAAGGATGGTGCCCCTTGAACTCAACCTCAGACCCCTTGAGATTTCAGGCCAGTTATTTGTGCTTTTAACTGCAAGGGAAGCATCAGAAAGGCTCAGAGAGGTTGGAGAATTCGAAGAGAGAATAGATGAACTCAAAAACACGATAAACGGTCTTTACAGGCAGATAGATAGGAACCTCCAGCTGATCACCAGCATAGTTAACCTTCAGTTTCCATACATAAAGGACAAGGACGACTATGAACTTCTGAGGGACACCCAGAACCGTCTGAAGTCCATAAGGAAAGCCTATGAGAAACTGATATATGAGGGATCCTCTGACACCATAAACTTCGGGGCCTACGCCAGGAGCATTGTGTCAGGTATCCTGAGCACATACTCCCCTGAGCCGGGGAGAGTAAGGCTTGAGATGTACTTTGAGGATGTGGATATGGGCCTGGACCTTGCAGTACCACTCGGGATAATTCTCTCGGAGCTTCTATCCAACAGCTTCAGGCATGCATTCACCGAAGACCAGGACGGCAGGATAAGGGCTGTTTTCATGGATAAGGGGGACCATTACATGCTTGAGGTGAGGGACAATGGAAGGGGCTTTCCTGAGGGCTTCGACTTCGAGGAAGCAGATTCACTTGGACTGCAGCTTGTGAGAAACCTCATCAACCAGATAGAGGCAAGGGTCGACTATAAGCTATCCCCTGGCACCTGCTTCAGGGTGAGGGTTCTGAAGCCCTGATCATCACCGGTTACTGGAAAATTAACGTGATTGGGTCTTAGTGTCTGCAGATGCAGATTCTCTGAGCGGAGAGCTAATAAGGAGTACAGGTTTCTTTACTGGAGGGTTATAGTAAATAATTTTTGTTCTCTGGGTGCGTTTTAGGTTGACCTGGGATCCTTGGAGGGAGATGAGGGTATAGTAAATATTTTTGTTCTCTGGTGCTGTAATAACCATATGTTTATCACCCGGCGCATAACCCTCTTATTATTCCTAGGGGCCCTCAGATTCATGGTTTTACAGTTATTTCTAAGCTGAATTGAAAGTAGAAAAATATATTAAACATTCTCCCAGTAAATCAACTAGGTGATAGTTATGGAGATAAATGGTGTTGAAATAGAAGACACATTTGCAGAGGCCTTTGGCATAAAGGTTTCAAGGGTTCTTGTAACCGCAGCAACAAAAAAACTTGCCAAAATAGCAGCAACCGAGGCAACAGGTTACGGTACCTCAGTTATAGGGTGCCCTGCAGAGGCTGGCATCGACTGCTATGTTCCACCTGAGGAGACACCTGACGGAAGACCAGGGTACATTATAATGATATGCAACCCATCCAAGAAGAGCCTTGACCATGAGCTCCTTGAAAGGATAGGGATGGGTATACTGACAGCACCAACCACCGCTGTCTTCGATGCACTGGATGATGAGGATGAGAAGCTCAACATAGGATTCAAACTAAAATTCTTCGGTGACGGCTACGAGAAGGAACTTGAAATTGATGGAAGAAAGATCCACTCAATCCCAATAATGTCAGGGGACTTCCTGATTGAAAGCGAGTTCGGAATAAAGGATGGAGTTGCCGGCGGAAACTTCTTCATAATGGGTGACAGTCAGGCATCAGCGCTACTGGCTGCACAGGCAGCTGTTGATGCCATAGCTGCAGTTGAAGGTACTGTAACACCATTCCCTGGTGGAGTGGTTGCTTCAGGATCAAAGGTCGGCTCAAACAAGTACAAGTTCCTCAACGCCTCAACCAATGAGAAGATGTGTGTGACCCTGAAGGACGAAGTTGAGGACACCCAGATACCTGAGAACGTCAACGGGGTCTACGAGATAGTCATAGATGGTGTTGATGAAGAGGCCGTAAGGGAGGCCATGAAGGAAGGTATAAAGGCTGCCTGCACGGTTCCAGGCATAATAAAGATAAGTGCAGGAAACTATGGCGGTAACCTGGGAGCCTACAAGATAAAACTCCATGACCTCTTCTGATTTTTTTATCCATGCCCTGATCCTATCAGGGTTGACCTTTTTTTATTCTATGCAGAATTTTTCCATCATTTCGCTTTCAACTATTTCCCATATCTCGTCCTCGCGGAGGTTAACACCGAGGAGTATACCCCTTTTCCTGAGGTCATCTTCAATTTTCATTATAATCTTAATGTCGGCTGCAGCCACTGTGTGGGAGTGTATATTCCGGGATATACTGTAGAGGGCCTTGAGTGACCTTCGGGCATCAGGGTTTTCCAGTTCCTCCATGCACCTCTTTAGATCATCCATGTTCCTGATGTTGAGGTTTCGTGTGACGACCTGCTTGACTCCGGGGAGGTAGTGCTTTGAGTCAAGGATACGCCCGCCCCGCCGGATTATTATCTCCTTGTCGTCCATGTTTCCAAGGTCATGTTTGAGCAGCATCTCAACAACACGGCCTGACTCCTGTATTATTGACTTGATTTCACTGAGCTCCAGGTTGACCCCTATCAGGAAACCCTCCTCCCTGAGTTCTCTCTCAACCAGTTCAAGGCTCTTTGAGTCGGGCCCTGAAATCCGGTGGGAGTGTATTCCACCACCTGAAAGCGTGTAGAGCCTGTCAAGGGATTCAAGTTTACGGGGTTCACTCTTGAGGGTCTTCATGAAACTGTCGATTTCTTCCATGGAGCTAACCCCAACATTCCTTCTGAGGGGCTCTGAGAATCCCGGGAGATAGTACTCTATATCCTCAATGGTGCAGCCATGGTTTATTATGATCTCGGCCTCTCTCCTGATGTCATCGACCCCATGGTTTTCAACTATGCTCATCTCAGGCTTTATTATTATTTCAACGAGACGGCCGTGTTTCCTTGCAACCTCCTTTATCTCCTCATCATTGAGGTTCACACCAAGCAGTATCCCCTCTGATTTGAGTTCATCGATAACAGCGTCTATGCTCTCCCTGTCAGGCCCGGATATCCAATGGGAATGTATGCCGCTGACGGATTCATAGATCCTTTTAAGGGAACTCTTCCTGGCCGGGTCCCTCTCAAGGATCTTCAGGAACCTTTCAAGTTCCCCGCCATCAGACACACCGATCTTCCTCACCAGGGGCTCCTTGAATTCAGGGAGGTGGTACTCTATGTCCTCCAGTGTGCAGCCATGTTTCAGTATTATTCTGGCCTCCCTTCCAATGTCGTCAACATCGTGCTTAACGGTTATCTTCACCATTGTTGGTTCCATGGCTGCGAAGTAAATATCCTCTCCCCCACTGATTTCGGGTGAGATAACCCGGTTGGCCCCTGCACGGTACAGCCTTTTGATGTTTTCCCTCTTGCTTGCTCTTGTCACGATCCATATGTCAGGGTTAAGCTCCCTGCAGGTCAGTGTTATGAAGAGGTTGTCGACGTCGTCGCCTGTTGTTATTATAACCCCCCTGGCCCGTTTTATACCGGCCGCCCTGAGAGTCTCCTCATCTGCGGCGCTTTCGGGTATCGCAAGGACATTGGGATCATCCCATAGTTCCTTTTCAACTATTTCACGGTCCTTTTCAATTATTATGCTCTTCTGGTTCCTTTTCTGGAGCTCCTTAAAAACAGCAGATCCGACACGGCCAAAACCACAGAGAATGAAGTGGTTGTTCATTGACTGCATCAACCTGCGTATCCGGGCGCCTGATATGGTATCCTGCAGGGTCATTGTAACCACCGAAACTGTTAAGCTGAAAACGTATGCAATCAGCCCCACACCACCAAGGGCCAGCGTCACGGAGAATATCTTCTGGGGTATGTTAACAGGGATTATATCCCCGTAACCACGGTTGCAATGGTTATAATGGTGAAGTAGACTGCGTTGTAGAAGTCAAGGCCCATTATGTAGATTGAACCCACTATGCCATATACTATGAGGGCTGTCAGTGCTGCGAGGGCGTAGTATATTATTGAGATGGGAACATACTGAATGGTCTCCATTGGATTCCTTTGAGGTGGCATGGGAAACCTCGCTCTGATATTGATATATATTATTAATCTTCAGACAACAATATAAATTAGGAGTATTCCATCCGCACAGTATCAATGGAAATCTGCATGTAATGAATGACTGCAGTATTGATAAACAGGCTTCAATAGATTACAGGCCATTTTGAACCGAAGAGACGGTTCTCTCTGGTATTGATAGACATGGTTCAATAAAGAAGCCGAAATGATGAGGTGCGGTGAAGGATATCCAGGTTTGATCCTTGCTAAGGAGGATTTCATAATGAAACCGGTTGATATGGCTGCAGCCGACATTAACGCGGAATACCTGGGTGTTCCAAGGTTATCCCTCATGGAGAACGCAGGGAGAGCTGTGGCAGAGGAGATAGGGAATGCAGTGGATTCTGGGAGGGTTGCCATATTCTGTGGTCCCGGAGGAAACGGGGGGGACGGATTCGTGGCAGCAAGGCACCTCCTTAATATGGGCTTTGAAGTTGAGGTCCACCTCCTAGGCCACCCTGAAAGGATAGGCTCAGAGGAGGCCCTGGTAAACTGGGGGGTCCTTGGGGCAATGCAGCCCCACCCTGGAGGATTCAGTGTGGATTTTGTAAGAGATTCATCGGAAATAAAACCAACGGATGCTGATGTGGTGGTTGACGCCATACTGGGGACGGGTGTGCGTGGATCTATCAGAGAACCTTCAAGGTCAGCCATTGAAATAATAAACCGTTCAGAAGCCTTCAGGGTATCCGTGGATATACCGAGTGGTTTGAACCCTGAAACCGGTGCAGTTGAGGATATAGCAGTCTCCGCGGACCTGACAGTGACCTTCCACCGGATGAAGGACGGCCTTAAGCTTGCGGACCCTGCAGTTACAGGGGAGATCGTGGTGAGGGACATAGGAATACCCCCAGCTGCAGAGATATTCATGGGCCCGGGTGATCTCCTGAGGATACCCTCAAGGAGGCCTGGAAGCCATAAGGGCGAAAATGGAAGGGTTCTCATAATCGGAGGGAGCAGACAGTACTCAGGGGCACCGGCAATAGCAGCAAAGGCCGCACTCCGGGCAGGGGCAGACATTGTAATGGTGGCAGCTCCAGGGAGCGCTGCCAGGGCCATCAGATCACTCTCACCTGACCTGATAGTCAGGGAACTTGAGGGGGGATACATTGGAATGGAGTCCCTGGATGAAATCCTTGAACTTGCAGAAAAAGCCGATTCAGTCCTGATGGGCTGTGGTGCAGGCAGGGAGACGTCAACGGCCAGGACATTCATGAGGGCCATTGAGGACCTCCATGAAATGGAAAAACCCATTGTACTCGATGCAGATGCACTGAGGCTCATGGATTACTCTGATGTCAGTGAATACAGGGAACTGACTGTGACACCCCACATGGCCGAGTTCAGCAGCTTCTTTAAGCTGAAATCCATGATATTTAATGATTTCAGGGAAAGTGTATCTGCATTCCAGTCAATCTCCTCGAGGATAAGGGGGACTGTCCTGCTGAAGGGAAGGATTGACATGATATTCCAGGGGGACAGGTTACGTCTGAACAAAACAGGGTGTCCTGGAATGACTGTTGGAGGTACAGGGGACGCCCTTGCAGGTTTAACAGCTGGTTTGCGCGCCCTGGGCCTATCATCCTTTGATTCCGCTTCACTAGCAGCATTCATCAACGGGATGGCAGGGGAGCTGGCAATGGAAAGGCATGGTAATGGCTTCACAGCATCTGATATGGTTGATATGATCCCCTCTGTGATGGATCCAGGTTTTTATGGTTTTTGAGGCGCCCATCTGTGCTGTGATGCTCCATGACCTCAAATTAAAAAATTGGTGGTTTAAGTCATGATCTGATGCCTGGCTATACCAGTCCAATTATACTGCCTATAAGGAGTATACCTACCCCGGTTATCCCCCCGAAGCCCGCCACAAGGACCGTGAGGGGATTTATGGGGATGTTTATGAAGGGCAGTATGTTCACGGCAAGCAGAAGGATGAGGCCGGCCACCATGTTCCCTGCAACCGTGAGGATCTTCTTACCAAAACCCATGAGTATACGCAGGGATGCCAGGCCCCCCGCAACTATGAAAGTGGCGATTACAATGAGTATGAGGAATGAGAGACCTTCCATCAGTTCTCCTTCCTGCACACCCTGCTGTATATCGCAGCCTGGAGGGCATAGTTTTTGACCATCCCGGCCATCTCCCTCTGATCGAGGGTTTTATCCTCAAATGAAACTATCTCCTCACTGTACAGGCTGTAGGGTGACTCCCTTCCAATGACGCGCATGCTGCCCCTGTGGAGTTTAACCCTGACTGTACCGGTGACACGCCTCTGCATGTGGTTTACTGCCATGTCAAGGTCCTCACGGAGGGGGTCATGCCACAGCCCACTGTACACCAGTTCAGCATAGGTGCTGCTTATTATGTCAGCAAACCTGAGCTCACTCCTTGTGAGTGTGAGCTGCTCCAGGCCCCTGTGGGCCTCCAGGAGCAGGAAGGCTGCAGGTGTCTCATAGATTTCGCGGCTTTTCATACCTATTATACGGTCCTCCATTATGTCAACCCTACCGATACCGTGTTTTCCTGCCACCTCATTTGCAAGGCCTATGAGTTCAACTGGCTCCAGTTCCTCACCATTCAATGCAACCGGGACCCCGCCGTGGAAACCGATTTCAATGACCTCAGGATCCTCAGGGGTCTCGTGGATGGGCTTTGTCCATTCAAAGGCATCCTCAGGGGGCTCAACCATGGGGTCTTCAAGGATGTCCCCCTCTATTGCACGTCCCCAGAGGTTCTCATCGATACTGTAGAGCTTGTCTGAGGGGAGCGGTATCCCACAGGACCTGGCGTACTCCATCTCCTCTGTCCTTGTGAGGTTGAGGTCCCTTATGGGGGCGATGACATCCAGGTCCGTCGTTGACCTTATAACGGCCTCGAAACGGAACTGGTCGTTACCCTTACCGGTGCATCCATGGGCTATGGCAGATGCACCCTCCTTCTCGGCCACTTCAACTATCTTTTTAGCTATCAAGGGCCTTGCAAGGGCGGTGCTGAGGGGGTAACCCTCGTAAACCGCATTGGCCTTTATGGCTGGAAATATGTAGTCCTCTGCGAACTCCCGCCTTGCATCTACTGTGTAGTGTCTGTAGTTTCCGAGTTCCTTGGCAACCATGGCCGGTCTTTCAATTTCATCCCGCGGCTGACCAACATCCACACAGGCCGTTATTACCTCCATGTTATACTTTTCCTCGAGGAGTTTGATACATACTGATGTGTCAAGGCCTCCACTGAAAGCAAGAACCACTTTATCCACAGCAATCACCTTCAACTTATAAATGGAATCATTCTGATACGCTCATGTTTTTATTACAGCACTATAGATATTAATATGGGATAAGTTATAAGTGTATGTCCCACCTGCCGCAGGTATACGGATTTTTCCGGAAGTGGGCCAGCAATTCAGGTGACCCCGATGTTTGTAAGTGAGGATTCGATTGAGGTTTCACTGATACATGATGGTTCTGGAGGGGATATTACCAGGAACCCTGCATTAAAGCCATATATACGTGATGGGTATCCTCTGGCCATTGCAGAATACTGCCGGAAGGGGACTGTGATGTTCAGTCTGGGCTCTGGAAGGCCATCTGTCATGGTTGTGGCCGGGGTCCATGGAAACGAGATACCCCCACAGTTAGCAGCCATGTACCTCATCGAGTCCCTTGCAGCATCTGATCCCTCTGGAACGGTCCATCTTATACCCATCGCTGCCCCATGGGCCACCATGAGGAACATTCGCTGGTGCAGGGGCCGTGACCTTAACCGTTCAGCCGGCACCCCTGGCTCGGTTACAAATGCCATATTCAGGAGGGCGATTGGGCTCGGGGTTGATGCCGTGGCTGACTTTCATTCAACTGCACCCGGGAGCAGACCCGGTGTTGAGGGGGTTTTCTGCTCAGAGGAACCTGAACCAGAGAGTGTTGAGATAGCCCGTTACATAACTTCAAGGACCTCATCCAGGTTCCTTTGCTATGGGAGGGCATCCTCCAGTTACATTGGCGCCCTGGAGGATGAATGCAACCTTGCAGGTATACCATCTGTCACATGTGAGGTTGTATCTGAGAATGGAACAGTGAGGAAGGGCAGTCATGAGAGGTCCCTCCTCCAGATGAGGCTATTCCTGGAGTACATGGGGATCCTGGTGGAGGTGCCTGAATGTCTTTGAGGTTAAATTTCTCTGAGTCGCTGCAGCGATGTTGCTCACCAGTAAGGCCGGCGCCAATGACTTTGAGGTTAAATTTCTGGGATTCCAGGGTTTTGATGCTGTATTCTGACTTGAGGTTAATTGATGCCTGCGGAGGTTTATAATTGTCCTCTTATCGGAAGCATGCTCTACTTTCAATTATAATGGCCATTCCCGTGTTTCAGGCTGTTTTACCGGTCGCACTGGCACTTATAGGGGCCATGATACCTGATATGGACCATGAGGTTAACTCTGGCAGTGTTTCAACCATATTCCTCCTTGGACTTGTGATATTTCTCGTGTTCTACATCCTGGGGCTCCCATACCTTGCTGGAATAGCCCTGATGGACCTGGCCATGATATTCTACCTTTCGAGGCACAGGGGCTTCACACATTCTCTTATCGGCGCTTTTATACTCTCAGCATGTCTGACGGTCTTTGTACTGGCATCGTTCTTCCTTCTGAGATCGCTGGGTCTTGATGGGAAGGCATCCCTTGTGGTTATCCTCACGGTCCTTGGATTCATAATCCTAAACAGGGTGCTGGTCCTGCCCTTTGTGCTGCTGACACTGCTGGGGGTTTTTCTCACAGACTTTCCTGTCATGAACCTGTACACAATAATGGGGCCACTGCTCCTTGGGTTCATAAGTCATGATGCCCTTGACTCCTTCACACCTTCAGGGGTTCGCTTCATGAGGCCCATATCCGGCAGGACATTCCGCAGGGGTTTCGGGCTCCTGGTCCTTGTTCTATGGGCAATACTGGTGATTTACTCTCTTTCAGGCCTTTTGTAAAGGACTCATGGGGTTATTACGGCAGCCTCTTCCCCTTCAAGTGTTTAATCATCGGATCCCCTATTTTATTACGATTTATATAGAAAACTTTATATTATCATAAATAATCATGTTAATTATTGGTACTAAAGAGAAGGGAGCTATAAAATGTTTATCATGAGGATTCTGTACGGCATCGTCTACTTCCTGGTCCTTATATATGAGATACTCAAGGCAACAGTTGATGTGGCAGCAAGAACCCTGAATGGAAATGTAAAGCCTGTAATAGTTGAGATAGAGACGGAGCTCACAAGGCCAGTGTCCCAGACAATACTTGCAAACAGCATAACACTCACACCGGGAACCCTTTCCATCGACCTGGATTCTGAAAACAGAATCCTGAAGGTTGCAGCCATCTATCCGCGGGAAAGGGAGGACATAATACCCTTTGAGCCCTACATAAAGGGGATGCTTGAGTAGGGGAGGGTCATGATGGATATACTGATAATCGCAGAATACACTCTTCTCGCATCCCTTGCAGTGTTCAGCATTGCAGCTGTGAGGATAGCAACACGCAGAAATATACGGATGGGTCTTGTGGGGATATCAGGTCTGAACATCGCCATCGCAACCATACTCATACTCATAAACAGGATGTATGGCATCGGATTCTGCCGTGACATAGCCTACGCCCTGGTCCTCCTTGGACCTGTCGGCACAATAGCATTTGCAAGGGTTCTGAGGGGTTGATAGAATGTATCTGATAATCATGAAATCAGCGGTTCTCTTCATATCATCCATACTCGTGATACTAGCAGCCCTGGGGATACTCAGGTTCAGGGATAACGTCGAGCGTGTCCTGTATGCCAGGATCCATATCCTGGGAATAGCTGACGTGGCATGCATACTCGCCCTTCTTGCACTCGGCGAGCCACTACTGGCAGCCACCTACTTCATACTGGCACCCTTCGTGTCCCATGCAATAGCCAACGCCCACCACTACGGGGAGGGAGATTAGATGATTGAGTACGTGATAATGATCATAGCCATACTCGGAGCGGTACTGGCCCTTGTCCAGAGGGACCTCCTCAAGGCAGCCATACTCACAGGGGTCCCGGGGGCAGCAATAGCCGCCCTCTACCAGTTACTCCTTGCACCTGACGTTGCCCTGACACAGGCAATAGTCGGGTCAGCGATAATACCGGTATTCTTTGCCCTTGCAGCCTACAAGACAATGAGAATGGAGGAAGAATGATGATATCCCTACAGCTGGCATCACTCCTGACGGCAGGAAGCCTCATGGTCATAGGCGCCGTTGCGGTGATCTTCATAGACAACCTCATAAAGAAGGTTATAGCCCTCTCCTTCATAGCCGACGGTGTTAACCTCTTCCTTGTGACCCTCGGATATAAACCAGGGGGGATAGTCTACATATATCTGCCGGGAATGTCGGGGTCATGGTTTGCCCAGAACGCAGCCTACCCCCTCCCCTTTGCACTGGTGCTCACCAGCATAGTCATAGGGGCCAGCACCCTGGCTGTCATGCTCGGAATAATAATAGTACTGTACCATAAACACGGCACCATCAGCGCATCCAAGGTGCTTGAAGAGTGATAAAATGAGGAATCTAACAGGTGAGGAATTATGAATCCACTCATACCGGTCATGGTGGTTTTACCGATTCTATGCGCACTTCTCCTGAACCTCCTGCATGGAAGGGACAGGACTGTAAAGGCACTGGCAGTTGCAGTGGCGATCCTTCTTCCCATAATACCGCTACTTGCAGGATACGGCGTCCATTATTTTGGAGGATACGCGCCTCTATCTGAGAATTCAACGATTGCAGCGGGGCTGCCGGCTTCCATAAAATCGTCCTATCTGTACTCATTCCACCCGGCGATAACCTATGTGTTTGGAAGTGCCCAGAGGATATTTCTCCTGATACTCTCACTGGTGACATTCCTGGCGGTTCTAACCTCCCTCAATGAGGTAAGAAGGCCATCAGGTGTCTACGCATTCCTCATGTTCATGGGGACCGCCGCTGTCACAGCAATAGTCCTCACGGACGACATATTCAACCTTTATGTCTTCTTTGAGATAGCGGCCCTGGCACAGGTGGGTGTGGTCCTCTGCTCGGGGGTGGAGCGTAACTATGAAACCGCCCTCAAGTACATGATGATAGGTGGGGTTGCGGTCCCCATGCTGCTGCTGGGTGTGGGCATCCTTCTGGCTCTGACAGGTAACGTGAACATATCTGATATTGTGTACTCAATGAGGAGCGGTCTCGTTAACCCGGGAAGTCCACTGTTCCTCCTGGCATCAGCACTGCTAATCTTCGGGTGGCTCTACGGGACAGGATTGCCACCCTTCCACACAATAAAATCTGCCATCTACAGCAAGGCCCTCCCACATGGATCAGCACTCCTCCAGGCCTTCTCTGTGTTCACATTCACGGCCCTGGCCATTGTGATACTCAGAATGTTCTACCATGTCCCCCTCGTGAGGTGGGTGATGGTGTTCTTCTCCCTGGCGGGGATGGTCCTGGGTATAAGCATGGCACTCATGCAGACCGATCTGAGGAGGATGATAGGTTTCCTTGCAGTGGGGGAGCTGGGATACATAGGGATAGGCCTTGGCCTTGGAACAGCCGCCAGCATATCAGCCGGACTATTCCAGGCAGTGAACGAGGCCCTGATAACGGCATGCATATTCTTGGGCTTTGGAACCATATTCTACATGACGGGTAAAACAGACCCGGAGGCCATGGGAGGTCTCCTGGCATATAAGCCAGGACTTGCAGGTCTTGTGATGCTTTCAGGGTTCATAATGGCAGGGGTGCCACCATTCAATGTATTCCAGAGCAAACTGCGCCTGATCCAGGCAGCGATTCAGGCAGGGGTCCCTGAGCTCGGTATCCTCATGATACTCCTCAGCATAGTAACCTTCATGACATTCATGAGAGCCTTCTATTCGGTTTACCTCAAACCGGAGCCCAGGGGGATGGAGCTGGAATCCAGGTCCGTGCCCAGGTCAACGGTCTTCTCAATGGTGGTGCTCATCATAATCTGCACCGTCCTTGGAATCGCACCATGGCTTGCAACCTCACAGTTCACGGCACTCATACAGGGTCTTATAATATGAGAGGGGATGGAATGAACTTCTATGATGAGATAATCAACAGGATAAGGAAGGTTACAGGAGAGAGGGGGGACGGTGAGAGCAACATCTCAGTCTCAGCCGCCCTCACAGCCGAGATAACATTCATCTCAGCGGTCCTCATAGCCGCGGTGATGCTCAGGAAGCTGAACTTCATCCTCATGGTCATCGCGGTTCTCTTACTTGCAGCGGTTCTGCTGACATCGTTTCCAGTGTCGGCGAGGCTCAGGACCGAACAGGGGGATGGTTTCAGCACAATGATGTTCTACGTACTCCTGACACTGGGAATACTGGTATCCATATTCTACTGGGGTGGTGCCGGTGTCTGAATCACTGAGGGGTCTAATGGCTACAGTGGCACTCGGACTCTTTGGAGTCACACTCTTCGACGCCATAATAGACCTTAGCGGGATGATAAACCCTGGCATAAGCATCATATACAACTACATTGGGACAAAGATAGCCCCCAACATGGTCACCGTTGTGGTGTTTGACTGGAGGGCCTACGATACCCTGGGGGAGGCCCTTATACTCGTCACGGCGGTACTGGTAACCCTTCTGGTCTTTGGAAGGGGTAAGGTTCAGATTGGGAGTTCAGATAAGGGAGGGAAGGAGAGATGAGTACCATACTTAAGATATTCGCATTCCCTGCAGCCATATTCATAATGTGTCTGGGAATCCTCACAGTACTGGGAGGGCACATAACACCCGGCGGAGGATTCCAGGGCGGTGCCATGGTTGCAGCAGGGTTCATATTCTGTGCAGTTGTCTATGGAATTGAAAGGAGCCCCTTCCAGTTTTCCCATGAATTCATGTCTGCAATGGAGAGCATAGTAGCCCTCGGATATGTTGGTCTTGGGCTCTGCGGTCTCTTATTCTCAGGCTTCTTCCTCTACAACCTGGGAGTTGACCTGTACGGAGTATCTCATGCCGTCAGCGGGTTCTTCAACTATCCCGACCCCACAGATGCAGGTATAATACCCTACCTGAACATCGTGGTGGGCCTGAAGGTCATGGTGGGTCTCAGTGCAATTGTTATAACCTTCATGGAGTTCAGGGGTGAAGAGGTCACCGAATAGAGGGGAGTTGAGAAATGTTTGCAGGACCAATAATCTTTGGATTCATACTGGGATTCATACTCGGAAGCAGGGTAAGGGATGACACTTTCCCGCCGTCATCCTACATAGTGTTGATCCTGGCCCTCATCCTCGTGGCCTGGAACCTTGGTCCATTCCCTTACTACACGGACCTACCCATCGCCACGGGATTTGTGGCTGCAGCAGCGGGTATAATGGCAGGCAGGATATTATTTGGACGCGGATAATCTCATGGGGTTATGATCATGTTCATATCAACAGGAAAATGTGAGGGACTCGGGGAATGTGTTAAGGCATGCCCTACAGAAGCCATAAGGATGATCGATGGCAGGGCCTTCAGCTGCATAACCTGCGGCGCCTGCATGGAGGCCTGCCCCAACAAGGCAATACGCAGGAACAGGTACGGTGGATACGTTGTTGACAGGGCCAAGTGCAATGCCTGCGGTGTATGTGAGATGACCTGCCCTGTTAACAGTATAAAGATAGAGGATGGTGTTGTTAAGGGCATATGCGCAAGGTGCGGTCTCTGCGTGGATGCATGTCCCCTCGGTGCAAGGGTGGACGCCTTTGACCTCATAGAGGACAGACAGCTTCGATTCCTCGAATCACTGAACCTTGCAGTGAAGCCACCGGTGAAGAGGACTCCCAGGAGTCATGAGGCCACCAGGGTCAACGTGGTCACCGACACAGATAGATGCACCCTCTGCAGGAGGTGCCAGTACTACTGCCCCACCGGCGCCATTATCGTTGATACCGGGGAGGGCGTATGTACGGAGTGCCGTGTCTGTGAGGATGTCTGTCCGGTCGGTGCAATAGAGGACCTCGAAATCGACCCTGAAAAATGCACCCTCTGCCTCAAATGCATGAGGGAATGCCCCAGCAATGCAATATACATTGACGACTTCAAGGTGAAAATAAGGAGAGCAGAGGACAGGGGTGAGGGCAGCATAGTGTCCTGCCTCAACTGCGGCCTCTGCGCGGAGTCCTGTGAAAGGGGCGCCCTAAGGATGGTTGATGGCAAACTAAGATATGACCCGACACTCTGCAGGGACTGTGATGAGACACCATGCATCGAGGCATGCCCTGTGGGCACACTGCGGATGGTTGATGGGGAGCTCAGGGGTTACTGTGTTTCATGTGGCCGGTGCGTTAATGTCTGTGATGTTAGTGAGGCAAGGAGCTTCCAGACGGTCAGATGGGATGGATCAGTCTCAGAAGACTGCATATCATGTGGTATATGCTCCGAGTTATGTCCTGTGGATGCCATAACCCTCCGCAGAGGGTCCATAGAGGTGGACACCGACAGATGCATACTGTGTGAGAAGTGTGGCATACACTGCCCTGTCGATGCGATACCCAGAACAACCATGAAGAAGAGAAGTATAAAGGGCGGATTCACCCTCATAGACCCGAGACTCTGCATAGGATGCGGCCTCTGTCTGGATGTTTGCCCAGAGGATGCCATATCAAGGGATGAAAGCGGATTGATGATAGTTGATGATGATAAATGCATACACTGTGGTGCATGCTCCAACATATGCCCTGCCAGGGCTGTCATATTTGAGAGGGAATTTGCATCAGATTAATGGATGGTGGATCACGTGAAGAATCTTCTAAGGATAATGCTGGAGGGATCCTACACCAACCTGAAGAGGATATTCCTTGCAGCGGACCGTGTGACAGATATGGAACTGCGAAGGAGGATCCTTGAGGGGAGGGTGGAACCCGAACCCAAGGTCGCCGAGGTCTCATGCATAGGATGCGCAGGGTGCTCCAACGCCTGCCCCACAGGGGCCATTGAGATGAGGGACCTGGATGAACCCGTTGAGATAATTGAGGGTCTCGTGAAGAAACAGTTACCGGTACTGAACAGTGAAAAATGCGTTCACTGTTACTACTGTCACGACTTCTGCCCCCTCTACGCACTCTTCGGTGAACCCGGAACCATACACCCCAACGATGTGGGAGAGGTTGATTTCGACGCAGGGAGGGTGCTAAAGAAACCAGTTAAGATATCAGAAGATAAACTCAGATTCATATCACAGTTCCTGGCTGATAAGAGTGTTATGAAGACCGATACCCTTGCAGAGGCTGCAAGGAGGATCAGGTGATGCAAAATGGGACTTAAATCATTTTCAAGGGCAAGGGCAGTACATGCAATGCTCGTATACACAGGGGGATGCAATGGCTGCGATATAGAGATCGTAAACGCAGTTTTCTCACCGAAATATGATGCTGAACAGTACAAAATATTCCTCACATGGAACCCAAGGGAGGCCGATGTCCTCATAGTAACGGGTCCGGTTACAAAGCAGAACGAGGAACCACTGAAGGCCATATACAATGCAATACCCGAACCAAAGGCAGTTATAGCTGCAGGTGCATGCGCACTCATGGGCGGTGTCTACAAGAACATACACGGGGACATACCCTCTGAGGAGATCTGCGGCCCAGTGGACAAGGTCATACCAGTTGATGCCAAGGTCCCGGGCTGCGCAGTAAGGCCAGAGGACGTACTTGCAGGTGCAGTGGCGGCACTTCCAAAACTGCTGGAGGCGGATTGAACAGATTCAGGTGCTTACAATGGATGGAAAAGAGGAGATAATAGAGACGGAAATAGCAATGGGGCCCGTGCATTCAGCAGCCATAGAACCCTACCGTGTAAGGCTCTTCGTGGAGGATGAGATAGTACGGGACGCCGAGATAACGGTTGGCGTGAACCACAGGGGAATCGAGAGGATAATGGAGGGCCTCCCGGTTGAGAAGGCCAACAGCCTCACCGAGAAGGTCTGCGGTATCTGTTCAGGCGTCCACCTCTGGAACTCTGTCCTGGTTGCTGAGAAGGGCCTCGGGGTTGAGATACCTGAGAGGGCATCCTACATAAGGATAATCATCGGTGAACTCGAAAGGCTCCACAGCCACCTACTTTACCTTGCACATGGAAATGAGGTTCTGGGCCATGAGACCTTCTCCATGAGGCTCTTCTACATAAGGGAGACTGTCATGGAACTTCTAAGGCTCATAGGGGGTAACAGGGTACAGTACGGCGTCCCCATAATAGGGGGAATAAGGCCCCGGGCTGACCTTGATGAGATGAAGGTACAGAGGATAAGGGAGGGCATTGACCTCATCGAGGAAAAGGTGGAGGCCTTCGCCGAGAGGTTCACCTCCGATCCCATGATAATGTCCCGTATAACAGGGGTCTGCCCCATAAGCAGAAAGGATGCTCTGAGGTTACACGTCACAGGACCGACCCTGAGGGCAACCGGCGTGGACCTTGACATCAGACGTGAGATGCCATGCTACGACCCCTTCGAATTTGAGGTTATAACACAGGATGAAGGTGATGTCAGGGCAAACCTCCTCATGCGTGTCCTTGAGATATTTGAATCAGTGAAGATCATAAGACAGGCCCTAAGGGATTTACCAGGGGGTAAGGTTGTTGACAGGAGCTGGGAGATGCAGGACACAGGCATCATCAAGAGCTATGTGGAGGCACCACGCGGAAGACTCTACCACTCCTATGCAATAGAGGATGGGAGGGTCAGGGGTTCGGTGATAAGGACACCCTCCATGTCAAACATAGGGGCAATGCAGTATGCATGCATAGGCCACCACATCACTGACGCCCAGCTGGGCATAGTGCAGTGCGACCCCTGCTTCACATGCACAGACAGGGCCATAGAAATTGTAGATCTGTCTGATAATCCTCGCAGGTGATTTAATGGATCCATCATACTCAGCTGTAACGGTTTTGGGAACGGTAATACTGGGATTGCTTGTGAGCCTCTGGCTCCCGGGTATTGAAAGAAAATTCGTGCATGCAAGGATACAGCAGAGGATAGGACCACCTGTCTCAAGCCCGGGGCTCATGGCAGCCCTCAAGTTCTTCTATAAAAAGACAGTCAGGCCATCCTCACCCCTGCCAAGGCTCTACAATTCACTCCCGATAGTAGGCTTCATATCAGCCCTCCTCATACTGCTCTTCCTAATACCACCAATGTACACTCTGGGGGCCCTGGCAAGCCTTGTTGCCATCGTCGGGTTCCTGAAGATAGAGGAGGTCATATATGTATTCATGGGTTCCCTCTCAAGGTCTGTCATGTCCATGGGGATGCCCTTCCCTGACCTTGCAAGGGGGGCGAAGCACCCGGATCTTCAGAGGTATTTCCTTGAAGATCTGAGCTCCATGAGGGCATTCCGTTTGATAGCCTTTGGTTCCTTCCCAATTTACATTGCACTCTTTGTGCCGGCTGTGATGTCAGGGAGCATCTTCCTGAAGGACATAGTGGCATATCAGGCGGTCCATGGACCTGTCCTCTTTACCCTTGCCGGTGTTGTGGGGGCCGTTGTCTTCTTCATAGGATACATGATACTCCTCAACGAGTACCCCTTCGCAATACTCAAGACAAAGGCTGACGTGATAGAGGGACCATACATGGAGTACGCCGCACGCTACCGGGCCTTTGTCTACATAACCAGGGGTTTCCTAATGTTCACCCTGGGGTGTCTCTTCTCAGTCCTCTTCCTGGGAGTGCCACCGAACATACTCAGCTGGGGAATACTTGTTAACATTGCAGTTGCGGCGGTTTTCCCTATCCTGATGGCCATATTCAGCGCCTTTGCACCGGTATTCACATTCAAGCAGTTCTACCCTGTAACAGCAGCGGCTTCGGTGCTCGGGGTCCTGGCACTGGTCACAGCATTTGTCTGAAGGTGATAGTATGAAGATGGTGATAAGACCAAGGCACATGATAAGCCTCGGAGGGTACATAGTTGAACTCGAGTTCCCCTACCGCAACCTCATAGTCGTAAACCCCACCGATGAGCACATAAAGATAGAGGTCCCTGTATTTGATGAGGAATGGATAGAGGAGCACCGGAAACTCGGACTTAAAATAGTGCCTGTGGGGGATGATGATAACTACCTGAGCCTGTGGAGGAGGGAGAAGGCCCTCCTTGAGGCTTCAGATTAATTTTTTTCAGTGATTTTTCATGACTTCAGTGGCTCTGAGTATAAAGACCGTGGAGAGGCCAGGTGTTCTAAGTGAGATAACAGGCATGATAGCCTCAAGGAATATAAACATCACCTACGCCCACCTCTACGTTGAAAGGGATGGTCATGGCGCAATATATATGGAACTCGAGGATATAGATGACAGGGAGTCCCTCATCAATGAGCTGAAGTCCTCCAGCACGGTACTGGATGTGAAGATACACAGGTCACTGGAGGAGATCTATGGTAAGAGGATAATCATAATCGGTGGGGGAGCCCAGGTCTCCCAGGTTGCAATGGGGGCCATCAGTGAGGCCGACAGGCACAACATCAGGGGAGAACGTATAAGCATCGACACCATCCCCCTGGTCGGGGAGGAGGAACTTGCGGAGGCAGTGAGGGCCGTGGGGAGACTCCCGAGGGTGGCGGCCCTGGTACTTGCAGGGTCCCTCATGGGTGGTGAAATCACAAGGGCAGTTGAGATGGTTAAAAGGGAACATGATATCACGGTTATAAGCCTCAACATGCCCGGAAGCGTCACCGATGTGGCTGACCTCGTTGTAACAGACCCCATACAGGCAGGGGTTATGAGTGTCATGGCGGTGGCTGATACCGCTGTTTTCAGTATAGAAAAGGTAAGGGGTAAAAAATTTTAGAAAAAATGTTCAGCTCATCTCAATTGCCCTTATGAGCTTGCTTGCAGCGTTTTTGAGTTCGGCATCCTTTATGTCGCCGCTTTCCCTTATTTTGAGGGCAAGCTCCAGGACCTTTGAGACGTCTGATGGTTTCAGGTTCTCTGCCATCTCAAGGTAGGTCTGGTCCTCCTCAGGTATCTCATCCTTTTTCTTCTCAGCAAGTTCCAGGAGAACACGGCAGCTGCTCATTATATCCGGACTGTCCAGATTTTCACACTTTTTAAGAAGTTCCTCCTTCATAGCATCACCATAAGTATTATGTTGAAACAATTATTTAAACTCTGGGAAATTATCTCAAAAAAATCACCGGATCTGGTTCAGAGTATGATAATCTTTGCAGGCCCCACATCCTCTGATGAAAATCATGTATTCTGATCCCGGGTGACCTTCATCCTCCAGGTAACCTGGGTCAGCACGGACCCTCCCTGGAGCAGACCTCTGCAAGGCTGCAACCGGCACACCTTGAGGGGTTCAGATCCACGGAGGGAACCTCACCATCCTCGGTTATCCTCCTTATCTCATCAAGCACATCGAAGAGGTACTCCCTCCTGCGGTAATCTATCACCACCGGCCGCCGCTCTGCAGGCAGGATATAGTCTATGAAGGATACCATGACCTCTGTTTCAAATTCCCTCTCAACCAGAATTGCCTGGGCCGTTATTTCAAGGCTGTCAGAGGGCCATACCCCACTTGCAGGTGGCAGGGATGTCCTGAACTTGAGGGGGTGATATGAACCACCACTTATCTCCATGCTGACACGGCCATGCAGTTCGATGGACGGATCATATATGGGGTAGTCCCTGATGAGGGGTGGGAAGAGGAGGGAGGCCACCCTGTCGCACTGGCCCCCCAGGATGTTCATGGCCCTCCCTATACGCAGTGCCATGGTCCTCACCTCAAATACCATGGGTTCAGCTATCAGATCCCTTTCACCCTCATTAAGGTCCCCCAGAATTCTCTCAAGGTCCTCCATCAGCATTGATTCCAGTTCATCCACCCCAACATCATCTTCCAGTTTCCGGGTGATGCTCTCTGCCGCTGCCCTGAAGTCAAGGTAGGCCTTCCTGAGGTGTACTGCCTCGGGTCTCATGGGTTCCCTCACCCCGAGAACCTCCCGGAGGTACAGTTTGAGGGGGCAGAACATGAATTCGGATATCATGGACACAGCAACCGACATCTGATCACCACACTTTATAATATTAATTAATATTAAATTATTACTAACATTTAAAAAATTTATTGGTTCAGAGTATCCGGAGGCGCAGGGGTTCACCCCTCACCCACCTGATCTCTGATATCTCAGAGAGGGCCCCCTGGATGGCCCCCTCACTTGCCTCATGGGTTACGATGTAGATCGGCACAGTTTCACCCTCATGGGCGCCCTTCTGGGTCACTGATTCTATACTTATACCGTGCCTGCTGAAGGCTCCGGCTATTTCATGGAGCACCCCTGCCCTGTCTACGGCATCAAGCCTTATGTAGTACCTTGAGGATGTCCTGGAGAAGTCCCGCACTGACTCAACAACCCTGATGCCCGGACCTGTGGGCATTGATCCCTCAGGGTTAACTGCAATATCCATGCAGTCTGCGACAACTGCACTTGCAGTGGCCCTCCTGCCTGCACCCTTCCCATAGAACATGACTGGCCCTGTGAAGTCCCCTGTGATGTATATCCCGTTGAAGACACCGTTCACAGAGGAGAGGAGGTGATGGTGTGGTACAAGGGTTGGTGTAACACCCAGCTCCAGTTCACCATCATTGAGCCTGGCTGTTGCAAGGAGCTTCACACTGCATCCAAGCTCTGCAGTGGCATATTCAATGTCATCCCTCCTTATACTGCTTATACCCTCAACATGGAGTTCATCCTCCGGTACATGGACACCAAAACCAAGCAGTGTGAGTATTATTAGCTTCTGTGCGGTGTCATGGCCCTCTATGTCGAAGGTGGGATCCCTTTCAGCATATCCGAGCCTCTGGGCCTCCCGCAGAACATCATCAAATTCCATGCCCTCTGAGGCCATCCTGGTCAGTATGTAATTGGCGGTACCGTTTATTATTCCATATATGGATTCTATTCTGTTGGCTGCGAGGGACTCGTTGAGGGCCCTGAGGACGGGTATACCACCACCAACACTGGCCTCAAATGCAACCCTCACGCCATGCTCCCTGGCAGCATCCATTATCTCATCCCAGTGCCTTGCAAGGAGTGCCTTGTTGGCTGTTACAACATGTTTACCATTTTCTATGGCCTTCAGGATGAAGCTACGCGCCGGTTCATAGCCACCTATGAGTTCTATGACGATGTCTATTTCAGGATCCTCGAGAATGTCATCTGCGTCGGTTGACAGGATCCCCGGATCTATTTCAACGCCACGGTCGGTTTCAATGTCAAGGTCAACCACCCTCCTGAGCCTGAGCTCCATCCCTGTCTTTTTCATTATGATATCAGGGTTGGTGTTGAATATTTCCACCACACCTGCCCCTATTGTTCCAAATCCTATGAGTCCAATGTTCACACAAAAACCTCCACATATTTTCTGTTTACTCCAGTCTGAGATCCTTCAGCTTTATGAATTCATTCATGGCTTCCCTGGTTGTTCCAACAACCACCCTGTAACCCTCTGATTTTCCGGTGAACCTCTCAAGTTTACCCCTTGCAACTATGCGCTCCCCCTCCCTGGCCTGACCAGCATAGGTGTGGGTGAAGGATACGACCTCCCCTATCTCAACAGCAGGGCCCTCAATCACATTGACATCATCCACAAGGTACCTTGAGGGGTTGTCAAAGGCCTCAAGGGCATCAGTGACTGTGCACTCAATGGTTATGGTCCCATGGGGCTCATAGGTTGTATCACCCCAGTGACCATCTATTTCACTCCAGTCCCTGGCTGCAAGGATATCGAAGAGGGTTCCATCTACCCTTCCACGGTTGTTCTTGCGCATCTCATACCAGCAGAACTCCCTGAAGGATAGGGTGTCGTCAACGATCCGCTTGCTGTAGACCCTCCTGAGGAGCTCTTCATCGAGGCCCATGAGTGGCCAGGAGGGGTCATCCTTAAGTTCACCGAAGGCCTCCATGGCCCTCCGGTGGTTTTTCAGTCCATAGACAACAAAGTCAATGTCGGAGTTCTCGGGGTCATACAGCCCGGGCAGTATGGATCCAGAGACTCCCATGGACCTGTAGGGGATCCCGGCTGCATCGTGGAGCGTATCTGCTATTTTAACAGCCTTTTTGAGGAGGGGATCTGATGGGGACTCCATTATCTCCTCCAGACGATTTTCAGGCCTCAGTATCTCCTCGACCCTATCGTGGGGCACGCCCATCATGAGAACCCCGAGCTCATCATAGTGGTGAAGGTACTCAGGGTGCGCATCCTCAAGGAAACGGTATGCCACGTCCGAGCTGACCTTTGAGTATCTTGCAGAGTCCAGTGATCTTTCACCATGTCTATCCGGTATGTAACGTAAAAATGATATGATTCTCCCATCAGGATGAAGGTATGAGGTCACAGCAAAGAAAAGGTCATCAGTGGTGTGTATGAAGTCACGGATTCTGGCTCTCATAGATAAATTAAATGCCTGATGTGACTATAAATCTTTTCATATGATTCTCATAAGACTTGAACCGGGCATGGACCTCATGGAGGAGATGAGGGCAGCCTTTTCGGAAGGCGTGGTGGTGACGGGCATAGGAAGCCTCCACCGCGTCAGGATAAGGACGGCCGATGAATCAGAACTCACGGTTGAGGGGCCCCTTGAGATCCTCTCACTCCAGGGGACCATCTCCCCCGATGGAGTGCACATCCACATTGCGGTTGCAGATTCAGAGGGCAGGGTTACCGGGGGCCACCTCAGGGGGGACTCCCCGGTGAGGACAACTGCAGAGATAGCCGTGATCCCATACCAGGGGGTGCTGCGGAGGGTTATGGACAGGAGGACAGGCTACCGGGAACTCCTGGTCCTTGAGTGAGCACCCAGGAGTTTCACTCCGGATCTCCAGCCGGGGCCTCCGTGCATGAATTCATCCACTGGATTCATTGATACTGTCATCTATGGAGGAGGATGGCAGTCCCGGCATCCTACTTATTAAATAGATTAAATAGGGGCAGCTCCAGATATAATGCTGGTGATGTAATGTTATATGAGCACCTTGAAGATCCCCTCCTCTATGATGGGAGTCAGATAGAACCTGCATGGGCCCTCAGTGAACTGGGAATAAAGGGCTCAAGCATAATAACATGGATAGGCCCCATGGACGTTAAGAATATAGTGGACTATGAGGACGTTGAACTGGAGATAAGATCTGAAGAGGTCCTCCATTTCATCGTTGAGCACTTTGATGAACAGCCATCCAGCCTGAGGCTCGCATACCACAGGCAGAGGATTCTGGTAATGCTGCTCATGGAGGAACTCATGAGAACTGGTGTGCGGACAAGGCGCGAGGGTGATGACCTCTACATAGGTTCATCTAAGCTCACAGTTTCAATAGCAACGGCCTCTGTCTCAAGCATGAAGATACATCTGGGCGTCAACATCCATGAGAGGGGAACACCAGAGGATGTCGACACCATAGGGCTTCTGGATGAAAAGCCTGAGCTGTCAGCTGATGACATTAAGGTAATAGCTGAGAACGTTGCAATGGCGTATATACATGAGATAGATTCCATCGAGGAGGATATAGCCAAGACCCGGATCTTTTAAGGTGTCGGGGGGATGCTGCTGGTGTCTGGATACTGGTGTGTCTGAGGATATGGCCAGGACCCGGATCTTTTAAGGTGTTTCAGGATAGGCTACCCGGGTCCCCATTCAACAGTTGAAGTGGTAATGATGAAGATAGTTATAAATGGAATACACGCAAACCTGAGGTTTTCAGCCGCCCACATGATACCCGAACATGAGTCATGCGGCTGCATACACGGTCACTCCTACATAGTTGATGTTAAGGTTGAGGGTAAGAGGAGCGGTAAGCATGGTTTTGTAGCTGACTTCAAGGATGTTAAGGATATAGTCAGACGAATATGCAGCGAATTTGACCATAAACTCCTGATACCCCTCAGGAACCCCCTCATAAACTTCACATCTACCACCAGAACAGTTAAATTTGAAATAGCGGGTAAGAAGTACAGCATACCCGAGGAGGACTGCTGCCTCATGGACCTTGAATCCAGCTCTGCAGAGGAGCTTTCAAGGTACTTTGCCGCAACCCTCTTCAAGGAACTGAGCAGTAAGTATGATATATCCTCCGTCGAGGTCTGTGTGAATGAGGGTATAGGGCAGGGGGCCATATACACGATATCCCGGTGATCTTGATGAGGGCACCCATCGTGGAGGTCTTCAGCAGCATCCAGGGCGAGGGCCTCCTTGTGGGAAGGAGGCAGATCTTTGTGAGGTTCGCCGGCTGCAACCTCAACTGCAGCTACTGTGACACACCAGAGAGCAGGGACCCCTCAGCCGGGAGGCTCTTCACAGCCCCTGAACTTACAGAGATTATTGAAGGGTTGATAACGCCTGATTTTCATTCAATCAGTATCACAGGAGGTGAACCTCTCCTCTACCCTGATTTTATCACAGAACTCCTTGAGGAGAGCCCTCACAGGACCCTTCTCGAGACCAACGGGTCCCTGCCCAGCAATGCAGAGAGGATAGCTCACCTCTTTGACTACGCCTCAGTTGATATAAAAATAGCTGAACATTTTTCAGATAATTTAAGATCAGGTACTACAGAATCCGATATATCCAGCCCCGGTGACCTCATTGATCGGGAGATTCAAGTCATAAACATATTAATATCAAGAGGTGTAAATACATATTGTAAGGTGGTTGTGATGCCCACAACGGGGGCTGGCTACATCGGGGCTCTCGCAGAGAGGCTCCTTGAATGCGTTGATGAGCCGGAAAGACTTCCATTGGTTATACAGCCATGCAGTCCCCCTGAGCAGTGGGCTCAAAACACTCCTCGCCTGCTGGAAATGTCTCAGGAAGCCGGAAAGTATATGGATGTTTACGTGATACCACAGATGCATAGGGCCCTTGGCCTTAGGTAGGAGGTTTTCAGATGGAAATGGAAACAAAGGTTACAGTCCATGATGCCATGACATCGAATGTTATAACAGCAGACCCTGGCATCAGCGTTGCAGAAGCAGCATCAATAATGACCGAAAAGAAGGTTGGAAGCATCATCGTCAAGAGCAACTCCGAACCAGAGGGACTCATCACCGAGAGCGACATCATAAGGAAGGTTGTTTCCAGAGACCTGCGGGCCAGTGAGGTTACAGTGGGGGAGGTAATGACCCGCAACCTTATAAGCATAGAACCTGACAGGGAGCTCAGCGAAGCAGCGAGGCTGATGGCCAAGAACAGCATAAGGAGGCTTCCGGTGGTCAGGGACGGCGCGCTCGTCGGGATCCTGACATCCTCCGACGTCATGATGGTGGCCCCGGAACTCACAGAGATCCTTGTTGAGAATGCAAGGATTGAGGAGAACAGGGTACAGCTACCTGAAAATGAGAGGTCAGTTCCAGGTGTCTGTGAGATTTGCGGCAACTTTGAGGAGTACCTTGAGGAGTACGACGGTAAATACATATGTGAGGAGTGTAAAGAGGACTTAGAGGGTGAATGATTTGTTTGTAAGAGACGTAATGACATTAAATCCTGTCTCAGTCTCACTTGAAACCGCCGCCACAAGAGTAAGATCTATTTTAAGGGATGAGGATTTCAGGTGCGTCCCTGTAGTCGCCGGGGAAAAACTGAGAGGTATTATAACCCGGGGTGATGTGCTTAACATCACAGCGACAAAGTCCAACCTTGAGGCAAGGGGAATAATGGAAAGGCCCAAGCTTATCCTGACCCCTGAAATGGAGGCAATGAAGGCTGCAGCCGACCTGGTGAGGGCGGGTGAAATACAGGCCCCGGTGGTTGAGTCAACAGAGAGCATGAAACTTGTCGGGATAGTCAGTACCATAGACTTCATTTCAGGGTTCCTTGAAAAGGGATATGAACCAGTTAAGAGTCCTGTGATGGAGATAATGACACCTGAACCTGTCACCTGCCAGCACAGCGACCCTGTATCAGCTGTATGGGATAAGATGGATGAATCAGGATTTTCAGGGCTTCCGGTGATGAAGAACGGCAAACTGATAGGTATCATAACAAGGAAGGACCTCATAAGGTACGGCCATGCCAGGATTCACAGGGAGTCCGGGGATGTGAGATCAGTGGCGGTTGAGAAGATAATGAAGACACCACCCATAGCCATAACACCAGATACGCCTTCTGAAAAAGCTGCTTTTCTGATGCTGGAGAGGGACATCGGCAGGATCCCCGTGGTTGAGAAGCCGGTGTTCATAAAGAGTGACCCCAGCATGGTGAAGGAAGCCGATCTTCTGGGCATAGTCTCCAGGGAGGACGTCCTCAAAGCCTACATCAAGTGAAATGGTGGCCCATGATAAGAGAAGGACCCATCATCCAGAACCCAGTTTTTATTAATAAAATTATTTTAAGTAATAACGATACTTACTTCATGTAAGTATATCTCCCAGAGAGGTGTGTAAATGAGAAAAAAAGACACCATAAACCTGGTAAAGTCTAGGGACCGTGGTCCCGTCGAATTCGAGAGCAGAAACTTCGACCATGAAGGCGATGTGATGGCCATCGCCAGGAAGGAAGTTATTTCCATACCACAGACAGCCACCATCAAAGAAGCAGCGGAGATAATGGTTAAGAACAAATTCAGGAGGCTTCCAATAACAAACCCCGGGACAGGTAAGCTCCAGGGGATAGTCACGGCCATGGATATCCTGGACTTTTTAGGAGGGGGAGATAAATCCAAGATCATCGATAAAAAATATGATGATAACTTCCTTGCAGCTGTCAACGAACCCGTTAAAAGTATCATGACCCGGGACGTCATCAGCATAACCACCAGGGACTCAATTGCAGATGCAGTGAGCATGATGCTTGAGAACAGCGTCGGCGCACTACCGGTAGTTGATGATGACGAGAAGATAGCCGGCATAGTATCTGAGAGGGACTTCGTGCTTCTCATGGCAGGAGTATTCAATGATGAGGTGACAGAGGAGCACATGACAGCAGATGTGATAAGCACAACACCAGGAACACCCATAGAGGGCGCCTCAAAGATAATGGTGAGGAACAGGCTAAGGAGGATACCTGTTCTTGGCGAGGAGAGAAAAACTCCACACCCTGAGGAGGAAAAACTTGTCGGGATAGTGACATCCACTGACATACTCGAGTTCCTTGGAAGGAACCAGGCCTTCAGTGCAATGAAAACCAACAGTGCCGAGGAGGTCCTCTCAACACCTGTAAACGAGATCATGGAGACACAGGTCTGCATGGTAACATCCACAACACCCCTAGGAAGGGTATGTGAGCTCATGGAGGAACATGGAATAGGAGGACTTCCCGTGGTGGACTACGGGGAACTGACAGGAATAATAACTGAAAGCGACTTACTGAGGGCAATAGCAGGGTAGGTGGTTACAGTGGATATAGGGAGCATAATGACAGATGAAGTCATCGTCATGGATGAGACACAGCAGGTTGCCTATGCAAGGAACCTCATGCTGAGACACGGGATAAGCAGGGTCGTGGTTGTTGATGCAGATGGTAAACCGGTCGGCATAGTGACTGAGACCGATATAACCAGAAAACTCCGGGTTAACGGCCCCGACTGGAGGAGGAGACCAATAGATAAGATCTCCATAAGGAGGGTGATGACAGAGAACCCCGTAACCGTGAATGTTAATGACACCCCCAGGGATGCAGCGGAGCTCATGCTCAGGAAGAATGTGGGGTCCCTCCTTGTAATGGATGGAGAGGAACTTGCAGGCATAGTAACCAAGAAGGACCTTCTCAGGTTCTTCAAGGACAGATGCGCCGGCAGATGGAAGGTGAGGGACCTCATGACAGAGGACGTTAAAACGGTGACACCCAACCACACACTGTCCCATGTGATAGGCGTCATGGAGGAGAACAACATCTCAAGGGTGGTCGTAACAGATAACGGCGCAGTTGAGGGGATAATAACCTCAGAGAACCTCTCATTCGCAACCTTCGAGGACCCTGAGAGGGGCATACCCGTCGAGAGGGTCTACTTCATAAGCAGAACCTCAGAGGAGAAGAAAAGGGTCCGTACCATCGCGATGCTAACAGCAGGGGACATAATGACTGAGGACGTGATAAAGGTGGAACCATCTGTGGATGCATCCAGCGCAGCAGCCATGATGCTTGAAAACGGTATAAGCGGCCTTCCAGTGGTTGAGGACGATGAACTGGTGGGGATAATAACAAAAACAGATATAATAAGCGGAATCCAGTAGGTGGAGAGTATGATAATCAAAAACATCATGTCAGAGGATCCTGTCTGCATCGATAAGGATCAGAACATATGTGACGCCCTGAGACTCATGGATAAAAGGAACGTCTCAAGGCTCCTCGTTATAAACACCAACAGCGACCATGAGAGGGAACTTGTTGGTATAGTTACCGAGAAGGACATAGCACTCAAACTCGGATCCTCAAGGTACGGCAACATGGCACCCTCCCACTTCCATGTCTCAACGGTCATGACACCGGAACTCATAACCGCAGAGCCAGACATGGACGCCGGAAACGCAGCAAGCGTAATGCTCGAAAACAACATCGGAAGCCTTCCGGTTCTCCATGACGGTGAAATCATGGGTATAGTCACAAAATCAGACCTCCTTGACATCTGCAGGGGAAGGGCCTATGAGAAGTACACTGCAGCCGATGTCATGAGCACAGAGATGATAACGGTGTCCCCGGCAGAGAGGGTCGTCCATGCAAGGAGGATAATGATCGACGCAGGCATAGGCCGCCTGCTGGTCATGGAGGAGGACGAACTTGCAGGAATACTCACAGCCAGGGACATGACAAGGGCCGTCATAAACTTCAGAAAGCTCGTCCCGGACAGGCACAAACCCTCAAGGATAAGAAACCTCCTCGTGGAGGATATAATGAAACAGAACGTGAGGACCATTGAGGAGGAGACTCCGGTAACTGAAGTGGCATCACTCATGCTGGAGACAGGCTACGGGGGATTCCCTGTAATCAAACAGGAAGTTGAGGGTATAGTAACGAAGACAGACATCCTTGACCTCATAGTTGAGATAGAGGGTGTCTTCTAAACCTCCTTTTTTTTAAGACGTCTCAAGTGAATTCAATGAACAGTGACATCCCCTTCGATCTGATCCAGGAAAGGACAGGAGTACCATCCTCCAGGTTAAAGGTTGCATTTGCCCGGGGGAGCCTGAGGCTACTTGAATCTGCGGGTATGCAGGCCCTCCTCTTCAAGAAGCCCCTGGGGGACCTGGAGGCAGGGACGGTGATCTACCTTGGAGATGAAACTGAGGTCATAAGGGGATTTCCAAAGATAAGGAGGACACTGCTACTCTCACCCACCATCCAGGAACACTTCAGGGACAGGGTTGCTGTAGAGGAAAAGATGAACGGCTACAATGTCCGTATAGCATGCCTATCATCGGGAGAAACCGTTGCACTCACAAGGGGGGGCCATGTCTGCCCATTCACCACCCGAAAGGCCCAGGAGCTCCTTGACCTTTCTGAATTCTTCAGGGAACACCCGGACCTTGTTATATGTGGAGAGATGATTGGAAGGGACAACCCCTATGTTTCACAGGACTACCCTGAGGTCGGACCCCTCGGATTCAGGGTATTCGATCTGAGGGAGAAGAACACGAACAGACCCCTCCCTGTTGAAGAGAGGAGGGCGCTCCTGGATTCCTATGGACTTCCTAATGTGCGCCTCTTTGGGGTCTACCCCATTGAGGAGGCCGCCAGTGAGGTCGCGGATATAATAAGGGCCCTGGGAATGGCTGGAAGGGAGGGTGTGGTTATGAAGGACCCCAGCATGGAGGTGCCTCCCCTCAAGTACACCTCATCACAGGCCCATGCACGTGAACTCGCATACGCCTTCAGCTACCCCTTCGACTTCGGAAGACCCTTCTTCTTCAGCAGAGTCATAAGGGAGGGCTTCCAGGCCTATGAACTCGATGAATCGGATGATGAAACCCGTGAAAGGGCACGCCGCCTCGGGGAGGCAATAATATACCCCATGCTTGAGAGGATAAAGAGCATATCAGCTGGTGAGGCAGCCTATGAGGACACGGTCATCGACGTTGAGGACCGGGAGGCGGCAGAGGAATTCATACGTCACCTTGTCCGTCTGGGGGTCTCAGCCACCCTTGCAGATTACCGTGACGGCAGGGCAACCATAAGGCGATTCTATCAGTCAACAACAGACAGGATAAACAACTACCTTAAGGGGGGTCTCTACTGAGATCTCTTCCCATAGCCTATCTGGGCCCTGAGGGGACATTCACAGAGGAGGCAGCCCGGAGGGTCGGTGAGGAACTCATCCCCTTCGACTCAATACTCGAGGTGCTGGGCGCAGTGGCAACCGGAGTGGCCTCAAGGGGTGTTGTACCTATCGAAAACTCAATAGAGGGCCCGGTGGGGGTCACCCTTGACCTCCTTGCCTGGGAATATGATCTCTGCATAGAGGGGGAGATAATACTCCGTGTAAGGCACAACCTCCTCGTTAACAGGGGTGTCTCCCTGAATGAGATCCGGGAGGTCTACTCCCATCCCCAGTCCCTTGCACAGTGCAGAGGATTTCTGGAGAAACTTGGGGTCTCAACACACTCAACACCAAGCACGGCTGCAGCTGCAAGGACCATAATGGGGAGGAGGGAGTGCGCGGCCATAGGAACGAGAAGGGCTGCGGATATATATGGCCTCGAGGTGATTGCAGAGAACATCCAGGACTTTGACCCCAACTTCACAAGGTTCATAGTCCTTTCAGAGGGTGACCATGAACCAACAGGAAGGGATAAGACCTCCATAGTCTTCTCACTATCAGAGGATAAACCAGGGGGACTCCATGAGATCCTGGGCTTCTTCGCAGATGCGGGAGTCAACCTCACCAAGATAGAGTCCCGCCCATCAAAGAGGGGTCTTGGCAAGTACATATTCTTTGTGGATTTCCAGGGGCACCGGAAGGACCCGCATGTAATGGACATACTCAGGAGTATATCTGATAGGACCCCATTCTTCAAGATTCTGGGTTCATACCCTGAAATGACTGATTATTGATTAATTCTGATCCTCAAAGGAGATTAAAACGTGAGTAAGAGCAATGGGCGGGTCATTTTAAGGGTGTGGCGCGGCACTCTGTAAATTTATATACTGGTGAGTACAATATAGATCCGTTTATTATCACGGATTTAATTCAGGAGATGGTGATGATTAGCCAGGATAAGAAAATGCTCCTGAGACAGCTCAAGAAACTTGAAAGGGAACGTGAAGAGGGAAACATTTCAGAGAAGGAGTACAGATCACTCAGGGAACAGTACACACGTGAACTTGAAACCCTGGAGGCAGTGGAGAACATAAGAAGGCTTCAGGGACAGGAGACTCCTGAAAAGCCCCTTGACCACTGGGTGGAGGAGTCAAGAATAAAGAAGGACAGGAAAGAGAAAGAGGAGCTCATTGAAAAATATGTCAGGACAGATGAGACCAGAAGGAGGAAGAGGCCGAACCTGTCCCTGATAGGGGCCATAGTCCTTGTGGTGGCATTCCTCTTCGGCACGGGCTTTGGTCTTTACTTCATGAATATTCAGCCAGAAACTCCGGCCACGGGGACAGTCACGGTGAATGAGAGCGCCTTCCCATCCTCCAACGACACAGCGAAGAATGTAACTTTAACATCCAATAAAACATTCAGTCAGGGAAACACAACACCACAGACACCATCCACACCACAGACGCCATCAACGCCATCCACACCATCAACGCCACAGGATAACCAGGGGACAGGAGGCACTGGCGGCACTCAGAATCCGCCATCATCACCCTAGCGAGGTTAATGATATGAAGAGGTACATGTTAATCCTTTTATGGTCCTGGTTGTGTCTGTATCCGGCTGCACATCAGAGGATGCAGGCTCTGAAAACCAGACAAAAACGTTTACAGGGAATAACGTTTCATTTGAGTATCCATCAGACTGGGTAACAGCGAATTCACTGGCCAATGACACAGTTGCAGCGGTTGGAGACCCATCATCCGTTGATTCCTCAGGTCTTGCCCAGGTCTCTGTGGTTATCCAGTCAAAGGACCTCAAGGGGAACCTTTACGACATGTACAGGGCGAATTATGAAGCCCTTTTCACAAATTCAAGTTACAGGAGAGTCTCGGAGACCAACACGACCATAGGCAGTTACCAGGCAATCGAAAACCTTTACATCATCACAGACAGCGGAATCCAGAAAAAGCAGAGGGCAATATGGATAGAGAACAATGGAAGGGTCTATGTGATACTTTGCACAGCTCCGGCAGATAAATTCGATGCCGAGAGCCGGAACTTCGACCTCATTGTCAGGACCCTGAGGTTCCTCTGATTTTCACACCAGCCCCCAAATCCCTTCTTATTTTTTTGCCATCCAAAACTATAAATTTATATTTATCAAAGTAATTAATTAACCATAGGGTCGCTGCAGTGATAAATAGACGGGCTCTTTTTATTTTATCTCCAGAGGTTTAAAGGCTGCTAATGGCTTTTTAAACCTGGATTATACAGTGTGACCTTGTTCACGATAATCACGGTAACCACTAAAGAAAAGGAGGAAGAAGCAATGGTATTGCCAATATGCGATGTCTGTCTTAAAAGCGGAATTTTATGTCAGGGCTGTGAAAATAAACTTAAAACAGGGGAGGTAACTCAAACTGAACTGGAGATTGCGAAGGTTCTATACAGGATTGGAGAAGGTAAACTGGGATTTAAAAGGGCCATAGACCTTGACGGGATAGTTATAATAATCACAGAAGCTGGTGAGGTCGGTAAACTCATAGGCAAGGGTGGTAAAATTGTGAAGGCAATATCAAGGGCCATAGGAAAGAAGGTCCGGGTCGTTGGAGAGAAATCAGACCTCAAATCAGTTGCAGAGGATGTTCTAGCACCTGCAAGGATATCAGGGATCAACATTGTATTCGGGAAGGATGGGGAAGAACGCTTCAAGATAAGGGTCATGAGGGAGGATGCCAGGAGAGTGCCTGGCAAACTGGAAACCCTCAATAATATAATAGAAATGCTGACCGGTGAGAAGACGGTTGTAGTTATAGATGATACATGATGGGGATTCCATGGAGATCATACTGTGCGTCACAGGGAGTGTTGCAGCCATCGAGGCGGTGAAGCTTGCAAGGGAGCTTGGGAGGCAGGGAGCCGAGGTTAAGTGCTTCATGAGCGAGGACGCCTGCAGGATAATACACCCCTATGCAATGGAATTTGCAACCGGAAGCAAACCTGTACTGGAACTTACAGGGGAAATTGAGCACGTTAAATACGCAGGCGCTGACCTGATCCTTGTGGCGCCGGCAACAGCCAACATCATAGGTAAACTGGCATACAGGCTGGCTGATAACCCCATATCATCCCTCCTCCTCACAGCATCAGGCATGGGCACCCCAATTGTCATGGTGCCATCAATGCATGAGGCCATGTATGCCGCCGCAGCCGAGAATATCATGAGGCTGAAGGAAGAGGGAGTTATCTTTATTGAGCCCCGCATGGATGAGGGAAAGGCCAAGTTCCCAGACATTGACACCATAGTACTCGAGGCAATGAGACAGACCTCCAGCCAGAGACTGCAGGGTAAAAGGGTCCTTGTGAGTCTTGGGGGGACCTATGAACCCATAGACCCCGTCAGAGGGATTACAAACAGGAGTTCAGGGAAGATGGGTCTCGCCATAGCCAGGAGGGCCTACATAGAGGGCGCTGATGTCACGGTTGTGGCCGGCACCGTATCTGTGGAGATACCCCCACAGTTAAGATCCTTCCGGGCAGAGACAGCAGAGGAAATGGCCGAAAGGGTCAGGGAACTCGTTGCTGATCATGATGTATTCATATCTGCGGCTGCAGTGGCTGACTTCAAGCCGGTCTACACTGAGAGAAAGATATCATCCTCAGAGGAGTTTTCAGTTGAACTCAGACCCAACCCCAAGGTAATAGGGATCGCAAGGGAGATTAATCCTGAAGCGTTCATCGTTGGATTCAAGGCAGAGTATGATGTGGACAATGAGGCACTGGTGGAATCTGCAAGGAAACAGATAAGGGAATCAGGTGTTGATATGGTGGTTGCCAACGACGTGTCCGTTGAGGGTTTTGGCTCAGACAGGAACCGGGCCATCATTGTCTCAGACATGGTAACCGAGCTTCCCCTTATGGAAAAGGAGGAACTTGCGTCCATCATAATTGATGAAGTGATAAGGAAGGTTGGAGACAGCCTGGACCAGTTATTATAGAATTAGAAAAATATTTTTACGGGTTAGAAACAGTTTAACTGCAGTTCTGGCTGTTCTATTCCCTTTCAGCTTTAAAGATTATTAAAACTCACCTTTACATCATGATATTAACGCAAAAAATTAAAATTCAACTCCAGGTTATTGTGAACAATAACCCGGAGGTGAAATTATGGCCTGCAGTTGGGATTGAAATTATGTAATTAATCCAATATATACCTTTTTTTACTAAAAATATATCAAAAAATCATATGCCCTTCTAAACATCCCTTTTAACCAGAACCGCCATATGGTCCTTTTCGTAGGGATTGAGACCCACCTGATCAATTATTCTGAAACCAGAAGACTCAAGCTTCCCCACTTCCTCCCGGAAGATCTTTCTGGGACTTCTTGTAACATCTATGCTCCGGGCCTTTATCATTATGAGTCCATAACCATCCCTCTTCAGGAAGCAATCCATATTCTCAATGAATAACCTGGTCTGGTCAGGCTGTGCAACATCACAGTACACGAGATCAGCGGCCTCAACCATCCTCAGGTAACTGAGGGGTCTTGAGGCGTCCTCAAGGAGGGGGGCCATGTTTTTTCTGGATTCACACACACCCAGGAGTTCCCGCATCATCCTGGGAGAGAATTCGATGCAGTAGACCCTCCCATCCGTGACGATATCAGATATGTGTGAGGCAGTTGTCCCGGCCGATGCACCCAGATAGAGAACCCTGGAGTCTGAATTCAGACTGAAACCCCGCAGACCGTTAAGTATGGCCGCAGCAAGCTTGGACCGCCGGGGATCCCAGACCCGGTACTCCCGGCCGCCCCAATCAATGATCCTCTCACCATAGACCTTCACACCGGGGTTGGGGTTAATGGTGAGGAGGGAGTTGTTCATGATAAAGACACCATCCATACCCTTAACTTCCTTCACAGCATACACCTGCCCGCTATCATTTCCTCTTCTTTCTAAAACCCTTCTTCCTTGCCGGGGGCTTCGGGTTATTACTTTTAATGGCTTCAAACCTCTCATTGAATGATTCAACTATTCCCGGATCAAATTCTCTGCTGAAAACGTCCTTTCTAACTGCGATGGCTATCTTACCCGCCAGCAGCCTTGCAACCTTTCCCCTGATCCACCAGGGGGATGACCTTATCGAGGGGTGCTGGAATATAACCCCATGCTTCGGTGGCTTTGCACCGGATTTCAGGTGTCTGAAGAGGGCCTTCTCAGCTCCAAGGACCTGTATTGTGGAGGATGGTAGCATGGCAAGTTCCCTCAATCCTCCGGCATGGGCAATGAGCCTCGCACCAACATTTGACCCTGCAAGGGCCCTGAGGTTGGGGGCAAGCTTCTCCATCTTGATGTCAATGTACCTCTCTGTCTCCTCCCTCAGCCTCTGAAGACCCCTTATACTCTCTGCAAGGCCCCTGAGGATGTGGAGGTCCTCGGAGGTGATATCTGAGCCAAGACTCTCATCAACGTCCATCCTGAAATTTTTCAGTATCTGGTCCCGGTCACCGTACTCTGCAATGAGCTCAACGTACTGTTCATGACTCTTAATACCGTCGAGTTCAGGGAAGTGGAGGGAGTACCATTCTCTCAGCCTTTCTATGAGCTTCCCGGTCTCCTCATCAAGTTCATCAAGGGCATTTATGGACTGTATTATGAACCTGTCTGTCTCCCGGAGGGACTCCCTCAGCCTTTCACGTGCAACCGACATGAGGGCGTCATGTATGAAGTCTCCGGCGGGCATATCAAGGATTTCTGCCAGGATGTCCTCAAGGTTCTCCCTAAGGTGGATGCCTGCCCTGCTTGGAACCTCAAATCTGAGGTTCCTGAACCCGGCATACTCCGGAGAGGGGGAGGCCTCAACCACAACCTCATCGTATTCAGGGGTGAGCCTCTCGAGCATAATCCTCTCCTCCGGTGAAACACCACCCATCTGTGACTCAGCAAGCCTTCCGGGGATTTCATCAACCGGGAAAGGTTCATAATCTATGAGCTCCAGATCTTCACTGAAGGCAAGAGGACCTGCAATGCAACCTGTAAGATAACACTTCATAGGGGTACATCTATAGGTGACGGATATAAATATATTTAGCAGAAGGTGTTTTTCATGCTTGAGACCAGCATATGTAATATTGAACTCCGGAACCCGACCATACTGGCTGCAGGGGTCATGGGTAGCATGGCATCGTCCCTTAACAGGATTTACCGTGGGGGTGCAGGGGCTGTTGTGACCAAGTCCTTCTCACTCAGGCCCAACCCGGGATACAGAAATCCCACAACCGTGGAGGTCACAGGCGGGGTCATAAACGCAATTGGACTCTCAAACCCAGGTGTTGAGGCATTCAGGGAGGAGCTGAAGCTGGTGGATGAGGAGGTACCTCTGATAGCATCAGTCTATGGAGCCTCACCCGAGGAATTTGCCTCAGCAGCGGCTTCAGTGGAGGAATACGCTGACATGATTGAACTGAACGTCTCCTGCCCCCACGCCATGGCAGGATGCGGAGCCTCAATCGGACAGGACCCTGAACTGACCTTCAGGGTTGTTTCTGCTGTTAAGGATGCAGTGGACGTCCCGATATCCACGAAGCTCACACCAAACGTCACAGACATCGTTGAGATAGCAGGGAGCGCTGAGGAGGCTGGTTCAGACGCCCTTACCCTCATAAACTCCCTTGGCCCCGGGATGAAGATCGATATAAAGACCGCAAGGCCCATACTCTCCAATGCCTTCGGAGGCATGTCAGGCCCGGCAATAAAACCCGTCGCGGTCAGATGCGTCTATGACGTTTACCGCAGCGTGGATATCCCCATAATGGGTGTGGGAGGTGTCAGGGACTTCCAGGATGCAGTCGAGTTCCTCTTTGCAGGTGCAAGGGCTGTTCAGGTTGGAACAGCCATAATGTATGATGGCCCCGAGGTTTTCATGAAGATATGCAGGGGCCTTGAGGCCTTCATGATGGCCGAAGGATTCTCATCGGTGGATGAGATGGTGGGGCTGGCACATGATTAGGGAGATGGATTCCATGAATGTTCCAGAGGTTCTTGAGATTAAGAGGATAGTTGAGGAATCTGAAAGCGTGAAGACCTTCATATTCAGCTGGGACTTCAGACGGGAGGTTAGACCGGGACAGTTCGTCATGGTCTGGGATTTCAGGGACGAGAAACCCATGTCTGTCTCCCTCATCGACCCTGTGAGATCTGAGATAGGGATATCCATAAGAAGGGTGGGTGAATTCACAGACAGGGTCCATGGACTCAGTGAGGGCGACCTTCTCGGTATCAGGGGACCCTATGGCAGGGGATTTGAACTCATGGGAAGGGACATTCTCCTGGTGGGGGGCGGGATAGGGATGGCGCCCCTGGCAGCCCTGGCAGATGAGGCCACCGCAAGGGGTATGCGTGTGGATGCACTTGTGGCTGCAAGGACAGCAGATGAGCTCCTCTTCCTGGACAGGCTTGAGGCTGCCGGCGTGAATATCAGTACGTGCACGGATGATGGTTCCTGCGGGTTTAAGGGATTTGCCCATGAACGTCTCCTCACACTTGAGGAGAACCATGACATGGCTGCTGTCTGCGGCCCGGAACCCATGATGTTTCAGGTTATGAGGATACTTGATGAGAGGGATGTCCCGGCCCAGCTATCCCTTGAGAGATACATGAAGTGCGCTGTGGGTATCTGTGGCCAGTGCTGCCTTGATGATACCGGCTTCAGGGTATGTGCAGAGGGACCTGTATTCTGGAGTCAGGAACTATCTCGGGTAAGGGAGTTTGGCCGTTACAGGCGGGACCCGGCTGGCAGGAGAGTGCCCTGGTGAATCTGGTGGTAACATGATAGAGAGACTGAGGGGTGCACTGGCATCGGCGTCATTCCCTGTGATGGCCCTTTTACTTCTATCGGCAATTGTGGTATACCCCCTCTGGACCATGCTATTCCTTGGAGCCGTATTCGCCTACATTGTAAGGCCCGTGGCACTGAGGATAAACCGGAGGATACCCTACCTCTCGGTATCCATCATCCTTGCAATGATTGTGGTTATAATGCCACTGGTGGGTATCCTGGTGTTCACAGTTGATTCCATAATAAATTCAGCCCCATCTCTCCTTTCACTCGCAGGGAGCATCCACGTACCCGGAGCCGGAAATCTACAGCCCTCGGCGGAGAACACACTTGCAAACCTCAGAACGGTTCTGAGGGACATCCTAAGCGGTTCACTCAACTATGTCGTGGCCATCCTCCAGTCTGTACCAATGATATCCCTTCAGCTCTTCGTATTCCTTTCATCAACATTCTACTTTGCAAGGGATGGTAAGAGACTTGTGGGGTACATAAGGACCCTGATACCGGAGGAGACAAGGCCCTTCATGGAGCGAATGGCCTCTGAGACCGAGAGGGTTCTCCTCAGCATATTCTATGGGCACTTCCTGACAGCCCTTGCAATAGGTTTAATGGCTGCAGTTGGCTTTCATCTTCTCGGATACCCCTACGCCATACTCCTGGGTATAATGACGGGCCTCTTTCAGCTGATACCTGTGATAGGGCCATGGGCTGCCTACACACCCCTCTCCATCTATGACTTTGTCACAGGAAACATCCTGAGGGGAGTACTTGTCCTGATATTCGGTCTCTTCCTTAGCACCATTGACATATACCTGAGACCCAAGCTATCCGGTAAGTACGCGGATATCCACCCCATGATATTCCTGGTGGGATTTCTAGGAGGACCTGTGGTCTGGGGTGTTGCAGGCTTCATTGTGGGGCCACTGGTCCTTGGTCTTGCATATGCAGCCCTTGAGGCCTACCGTATGGAGTCGGGTGGAGAGGAAGTGCAGTAAGGGCTGTATATTCATCCAGCCACAGACCTTTTTTTTTGAAATTCTATGATCACATACACGGAAATCGTATTCTGATCAGTGAAAACTGTATGAGATACTGTTGTAAGTTGCAGCTTCTTAACGGGTCCTTTATGGCTTTTATTCACTTCTTTCTTACAGATGCGAGGTTTTTTTGGTTTCTCTGAGTTGGTTGAAAGAGTGGTTTTTATTTGATTAAAAAAATTACATTGGAGAGGGGGATGTTCTGCAGTTACAGGGATATTCATTTGGTTTCTGATATTCTCCAGATTTTTATTCCTCTGAGAAGTAGTCTGTGTCTATTTTTTTGATATCGTAGGATGTCACCTTTGATACACCGACGTCGTGGTCGATCATCAGCTGGGCCAGTTCATCTCCATCAATCAGGACTATTCTGTTATCGATGCTGGATGCGTATTCCTGTGCAGCACGTGAAAAGCTGGATGTTGTGATAAAGACTCCCTTTTTAGCTTGCCCCTCCAGTGCACTTGCAAATTTCTGTATTTCAGGTCTGGATATGCTCCCTCTCTTTGCCTGGATATAGATGGTGTCCAGACCTAATTTATCCTCTTTTATAATACCCTCTATGCCTCCGTCTCCACCCTTCTCTATGGCTTCATCTGCATCCTTTCGTGAACCGCCATAACCCATCTTCAATAGGAGGTCCACTATCATTTTTTTGAAAAATCCTGTGGAACAGGACCTAATATTTTCAAGCAACTCCATGGCTAGCTCGTCTCTCAGGGTCTGATAACCGTATTGTAGAGATTCTTCAGGAGTTAGTTTTTCTAATGTTTCTGAGAATTCCTTATCTGTGAGGACCGGTTCAGCGCCCTTCAGTGAGACCCGTTCCTTCAGGTTAGCGTAGACCCCCGGTCCATAGGCGAGGTCGGCCATGTAGGGTTTCTTCAGTCTGTAAACCCTCAGTACCCATATGTAGGCATTTTTCCCGTTAAGATATGATTTTACATGGCCCCTTCTCCAGATGTAGAAATTCTCTGAGGGTATTATTCGAGGCGGTCTTTCCAGGATCTTTTCTACAGTGGCAAAGTATTTGATCTCTGTCTTTTCTCCCTCTTTATGGGGGAAGCTATATTTTTCAACGAATGAGTGGTGTTTTTCCTGGAAACTTTTCAGGTAATCATTTTCATTGGTATAGCTGACTGTGGGGTAAAGCAGGAATTCTTTGAGGTTTGTCTTATATTTTCTGATCAGAATGGTCTGTTTTCCATGTCCTAGGGCCTCTACGATAGCATTCCATTCTTTAAGACACTTTTCTGTGCTCTTCATGAACAATCATCCTCTGTTTTCTTCTATCATTTCATACTCATTTTCAGATGTATTTTCCACCTATTTTTTCTAACATCTCATACTCATCGGTTTAACAGGGGCTGAATTTTTCAAAGTTTTTAAATTCTATGATGGTCATCTCCTTTCTGCCCCCAAAGTAATCCATGAACTCATCCTCCGTGATCATGAGCCTCAAGCCGTATTCTGAGATCATCTTCCCTTTTGGCATCTTCTGAATGGACACTATGTCCGCCCATCCTCTGTATTGCCCATAGGACTCATAGATCACAAATTTGTCACCTGGTGAAAACCTTCCCGGTAAGACCCGCAAAAAACCGTTCTTTTCCCCATCATGGATCCTTTTTGCATACTCAGCAAGCACTGGATGTTTAACTCCCTTAACCATACCCTCTACCTCCCCGTGTATTAATACTGATCACAGGATTAAACTGTTCATTTCATGCCAGCAACTAAGAAGGCTTATTATAAGTCCAACACCCCCAGGAAATCCTAAACACTATATCTTAATAGTGCTACTTAAGTGTTTATTCTGCTACTTGTAGAACGGTAACCAGAGATAAACGCAGCGGGAACACTTTATTAATCTCACATAACAGAATAGGTACATGGAAGATTACAGAATGGTCCTCCTCGACATAGACTACGTGACCGTCGATGAGGTCCCGGTTATCAGACTTTTCGGTAAGGATAAAAGCGGCGGAAATGAGCCCATTATAGCCCATGACCGCTCATTCAGACCCTACATATACGCAATCCCCACAGACCTCGATGAATGCCTCAGGGAGCTTGAGGAACTGGAACTGGAGAAACTTGAAGTCAAAGAGATGAGGGACCTTGGAAGGCCCACAGAGGTCATCAGAATCGAATTCAGACACCCCCAGGACGTGCCAAAGATCAGGGACAGGATAAGGGACCTGGAATCTGTCAGGGATATAAGGGAACATGACATCCCATTCTACAGGCGCTACCTAATAGATAAATCCATAGTACCCATGGAGGAGCTGGAGTTCCAGGGTGTTGAGGTGGACTCAGCACCATCGGTGACAACCGATGTCAGGACGGTGGAGGTAACCGGCAGGGTCCAGAGCACAGGTTCAGGGGCACATGGACTCGACATCCTGAGCTTTGACATCGAGGTGAGGAACCCCCATGGCATGCCTGACCCTGAAAAGGACGAGATAGTGATGATTGGTGTCGCCGGTAACATGGGCTACGAATCTGTCATATCAACGGCCGGCGACCACCTTGACTTTGTTGAGGTGGTTGAGGATGAAAGGGAACTCCTTGAGAGATTCGCAGAGATCGTAATTGATAAGAAACCGGACATACTGGTGGGATACAATTCAGACAACTTTGACTTCCCCTACATAACAAGGAGGGCGGCTATCCTGGGCGCGGAACTCGACCTCGGCTGGGATGGTTCAAAGATCAGGACCATGAGGAGGGGCTTTGCAAACGCCACGGCCATAAAGGGAACGGTGCACGTGGACCTCTACCCGGTCATGAGGAGGTACATGAACCTTGACAGGTACACCCTGGAGAGGGTCTACCAGGAACTCTTCGGCGAGGAGAAGATCGACCTCCCCGGTGACAGGCTCTGGGAGTACTGGGACCGGGATGAGCTGAGGGATGAACTCTTCAGGTACTCCCTGGATGATGTTGTTGCAACCCACAGGATAGCAGAGAAGATACTCCCCCTCAACCTGGAGCTCACCCGGCTGGTGGGCCAGCCACTATTCGACATCTCCCGCATGGCAACAGGTCAGCAGGCGGAATGGTTCCTTGTCCGCAAGGCATACCAGTACGGGGAACTGGTACCAAACAAGCCATCCCAGTCAGACTTCTCCAGCAGGAGGGGTCGCAGGGCGGTCGGCGGATACGTCAAGGAACCAGAGAAGGGTCTCCACGAGAACATAGTCCAGTTTGACTTCAGGAGCCTCTACCCAAGCATAATAATCTCAAAGAACATCTCACCGGACACCCTGACAGATGACGAGGAATCTGAATGCTACGTGGCACCTGAATACGGTTACAGGTTCCGCAAAAGTCCGAGGGGATTCGTACCCTCGGTTATAGGTGAAATACTCTCAGAGAGGGTGAGGATCAAGGAGGAGATGAAGGGATCAGATGATCCCATGGAGAGGAAGATACTCAATGTGCAGCAGGAGGCCCTCAAGAGACTTGCAAACACCATGTACGGTGTATATGGGTATTCAAGGTTCCGCTGGTACTCAATGGAGTGCGCCGAGGCCATAACCGCATGGGGCAGGGACTATATCAAGAAAACAATAAAAACTGCAGAGGAATTTGGGTTCCACACGGTCTATGCCGACACCGATGGTTTCTATGCAACCTACAGGGGATAGCTAATTAAAATCAGGGTACATGTTTCAATCCTCAGTGGCTCCCCGGACCTCCTTAATGAAGCGTTCTATTATCTCCTCTGCATCAAGATCGATGACAGGGACATCGGCGTTCCCGGGCTTCACAGGGACATGGGCAAAAACAGGACCATCCATCGCCAGTGCCTGTTCAAAGTTCAGATCATCGGCGAACCTGATCACATTGAAGCCCATGGACTCTGCAACGGCCCCAAGGTCTATCACATCGGCGTAGGTGCACTGTGAGCCGGTTGTCGCGTAGCACCTGTTGTCGAGGAGGACTATGATGAGGTTCCCAGGGGACTGTGCAGCTGCAGTGACCAGGCCTCCAAGGTTCATGAGGATGGAACCGTCACCGTCCAGGACAACCACCCTCCGCTCCTGTGAAAGCGCGAGTCCAAGCCCGATGGAAGATGCCATCCCCATGGATCCAAGCATGTAGAAGTGCCTTGGCGAGTCCCTGATACTGTAGAGCTCCCTTGAAGGAAACCCAAGGTTACATATGACGAGCTCATCCTCAAGGACACCCGTTATCCTTTCTATGGCTTCAATTCTCTCAAGCATCATATCACCAGTAGGATACATCCAGCAGGACTGCCACGGCCTTACTGGTCCTCAGGGAGATATCTGTAAGTTCTCCTATGGATTCCCTGGCCTCAGCAGGACTTCTGGGGGTCCTGAAGGGTATTTCAAGGATCCTCAATATATCCCCGGTGGCCCTTCCCATGGGCACCTGGGCCTCCATGAACTCTCCCTCGGTGCCCCGGTGACTTACAATCATGGTTATGGGGATATGGTAGAGGCTGTAGAGGGAGGCCAGGACGTTCACTGAGTTACCGAGGCCTGAGTTCTGCATCAGTATGGCGGTTGTCTTTCCAGCCATGTGGGCCCCGGCTGCAACACCGAAGCCCTCCTCCTCCCGGGTAACCGGTACGTGCATGATGGCAGGGTCGGCATCCACCATTTCAAGGACCGTCCTGAGATTCACACAGGGGACGCTGACGGCGAAGTCTATCCCTGCATCCTTCATACCCGCGTAAACAGCTTCGCTGCTATCCACTTTCATAACTCCTTAATTTCGAGATTTATATCAAGTTCTCTGGCTATTCCAAGAATCCTCTCAAGGAGCTTTTCATCCAGTTCGATACCCTCAGCACGCCTTCTCTTTATGTTCATGCTCTCAATGTCCCCGGGTATGAGGACGTCACCGCTTGATTTAACCTCCTCAATGAATTCATCAACCTGGGCCCTGAACTCATCGGGGTCAACCATCTTTGATGGGTCGATGGCCATCATGAGGTCTCCCTTGGTGCACATCTCCTCAGGGTTCGCTGTTCCCGTGACAGCGGTTCCGAAGGCAGCACCAACGAGGGGCCCTGCAAGTATCTCTATCATGAATGAGAGGGCGTATCCCTTGTGTCCACCGAAGGGGAGGATGGAGCCCTTAAGGGCCATTTCAGGGTCGGTGGTGGGTTTACCCTCTGCATCCAGGGCCACATTTTCAGGTATGCTCTCGCCTTTCCTGGCGGCCTCCAGGAGTTTTCCCCTGGCCGATGCAGAGGTTGCCATGTCCACGGAGACGTAGTACCTGTTTGATGGGATGCCAATGGCCACCGGGTTTGTTCCAAGGATGGGTTTCCTGCCCCCGATGGGTGCGACGGCCGGCTCGGTGTTTGCTATAACAACACCTATCATGTCATTCATGACGGCCATATCAGAGTAGTAGCCGGCGACCCCGAAATGGTTGGAGTCATGGACACCGACAAGGCCAACACCCGTATTCCTGGCCTTCTCAATGGCAAGCTCCATGGCCCTGTAGGCAACAACGTGTCCGAATATGTGGTTACCATTTATGAGGGCCGTTGACTCGGTTTCCCGCTCAATGGTTATGTCACCATCTGCCCTTATTGTTCCATGCCTCAACCCATCAACGTACTGGGGGAACCTGCCGATTCCATGTGAGCTGAATCCCTTCAGGTCAGCGTCCAGTGTGACGTCTGCAACTATATCTGAGCTCTCCTCCGGAACATTCATGGCGGTGAGTATTTCCTTTATGATTTTAACTTCCTCTTCAGGGCTTATCCTCATAAAAGTCCTCCTAAAGTTTTATGGTTTCACCGGTGCAGGCTTCGAGTTCAACCTCTGATCCCCTATCTGTAACCTCCCCGATGGGGTGGGCCCTGTCTCCGAGTATGCTGAGGGCTTCATCCACGTCATCCGGAGCTACAACTGCACAGAAACCCACTCCCATGTTGAAGACCCTGTACATCTCCCTTATGTCAACGCCTGCCTCGTGGATAACTCTAAATATCTGCTGTGGTTCTGGGAGGGAATCCAGGCGGTACCCGACATCCTTTCTCAGTCTCTTGAGGTTGCCAAAACCTCCCCCGGTTATGTGGGCCAGTCCATGGACATCAACATCTGATTCAATCAGTTCCATGATGGGCTCCACGTATATCCTTGTGGGTCTGAGGAGTTCGTCCCCAACGCTGCTGCTGGATCCGGGCATCTCATCCTCCGGGGAAAGTTCAAGTTCATCAAAGAATACCCTGCGCGCGAGGCTGAGGCCATTGCTGTGTATCCCGCTGCTCTCAAGTCCTATGACAGTGTCGCCGGGGGACACATCCTCCCCGGTTATGATCCTGTCCACATCAACAAAGCCGATCCCCGTGGCTGCCAGGTCAAGGTTCCGGATTATGCCGGGAAGGGATGCTGTCTCCCCACCTATTATGGCAACCCTTGCCATTTCAGCACCCATTGCAAGTCCCTTTCCTATCTCCCCGGCCACTTCAGGGTCCGGACGTTCGACTGCAAGGTAGTCGACCAGGGCAGCCGGCCTTGCACCCACGCAGAGGATGTCATTGACCACCATTGCAATGCAGTCTATACCCACGGTATCGTAACGGTTCATCATCTCCGCCACAAGGATCTTGCTCCCGACACCATCGGTGCTCATGGCGATGGCCACATCACCCATCCTCACCAGGGCCGCGAAGTGGCCGGCTCCGGTGATAACGTCACAGTACTTAAGGGTGTCACTCAACCTGGAAGTTAAGCTGGAAACGGTGAGCTCCTCCAGGTCTATATCCACTCCAGATTCTGAATAGGTTACCATTAAATCACCACTAAAGAATAGTTTAAGGTTATCTAAATAGTTAGCCTCACTGGATACGCACGGTTTCCAGGTTCAGGGGGGTCTTGGTCTCTATCCGGTATGTCCTGTAGATACTTGATGCCAGGTCAAGGGTCTTGTAGTTGTCTCCGTGACACAGGAGTATCTTCTCGGGTTTCGGTGATATCCTCTTGACGTATTCCATGAGCTGCCTCCTGTCTGAGTGACCGCTGAAACCCTCAATGGTCTTTATGTTCATCCTGACATTGTAGACCCTCATCTTATCATCCTCATCCTTGAGGGGGATCTCCTTCCAGCCCTTCTGGATCCTTCTACCAAGGGACCCCTCGGCCTGGTAACCGACAAATACAAGGGAATTGTCAGGGTCCTCACATAGCCACTTGAAGTACTCCAGTGAGTTACCACCGGTCAGCATACCTGAAGTTGAGAGGATTATGGATGGTTCGCCCTCAACTATTTCCCTCCGCTCATCCATACCGTTCACCTTGTGGAAGATGTCTGAGATGAAGGGATTGTGGCCCATGTGGAATATCTGGTCCCTCAGGTCCTTGCTGAGGTACTCTGGCCTTGCAGTGTGGATTGCATTGGCCTCCCAGATCATACCATCAATGTAGACAGGTACCTCGTCGATTATGCCCGTCCTTATGTACTCCTCAAGGACTATCATGAGTTCCTGGGCCCTTCCAACAGCGAAGACCGGTATCAGTATCTTACCACCCCTCCTGAGGGTTGAGTAGATGGTCTTAACGAGTTCCTTCTCTGCACGGTTCCTTGATGGCTGGACATCCTCATGGCCCCCGTAGGTGCTCTCCATCACAAGGGTTTCAATCCGGGGGAACCTGTTTGCTGCAGCCTCCAGGAGTCTGCTCTGCTCATACTTGAAGTCCCCTGTGTAGACCATGTTGTGCTGCCCGTCCCCTATGTGGAGGTGTGCCATGGCAGACCCCAGGATGTGACCCGCGTTGTGGAGTGTCAGCCTTATATCAGGGGCTATGTCTGTCACCTCACCATAGTCGAGGGTTATCGTGTGCTTCACGCTCTTCTTAACGTGCTTCACATTGAATGGGAGGGGTTCATCCTCCCTGTGGGCAATGTCGATGTGGTCCAGCTGCAGGAGCGTCATGAGGTCCCTTGTTGGTGCCGTGCAGTAGACGGGCCCATCGTAGCCGTAGTGGTAGAGGTATGGGAGGAAACCTGAGTGGTCAAGGTGTGCATGGGTGATTATGACTGCGTCAAGGCTGTCAAGGGTGAATTCAGGGACATTGAGGTAGGGATAGGAGTTCTTATCATCTCCACCCGCAACGTTGACACCACAGTCCAGGAGGACCCTGCTGTTGGGGGTCTGAAGGTAGAGGCAGGACCTTCCAACCTCCCTGAAACCACCCATAGCGGTGAGCCTTGCCCAGTCATTGTCATACTTTGGCTTCTGATGTATCCGGTTCCCAAGTTGCTGCAGAATCTTCTTTCTTTCCTTGCTGTTCTTCCTCAGTGTTCTGCGTATTCTTTCTATTATCTCAGAGGATATTGGTGGTGTTCTCAGTATCTTGGGCGCCCAGCCAGTGTTCTTGACTATTTCCCTTGACGTGGATCCGTACTTGCCTATCACAAGTCCTGGTTTCCGGGCCTCAATTATCACCTCACAGGTGACATCATCAAAGGATATGTTGGTTATCTTGGCCTCCTCGGGCACTATCTCATGTATCTTCCTTATGGCCTTCTCAGGGTCCATGAGGACGGACCTGTCGGATCTTATAATTATCCTCTTCCGGATATCCTTTGCAATGTCCCTTATGAGGTTGCCGTTCTCGGTTATTATCTCCGGATTCTTGGTGTATATTACCACCTCGGGCCCCTCGAATTCCACCTTCGCAACCTGGACCCTCTCGGGAAGTCTCTGCATTATTGTCCTTTTGATTTCTTCAAGCATCTCTGAAACCATAAGATCACTTCTAAAAAACAGGGAATATCAGTAAACAGGTGTTTACTGCAATTAAAAATAGGAGAAAAATCAGTTGAGGTTTTCAATCCTTTTCTGGATTTCCTCTTCACTAAGCATCCTGAAACCTTCCTCCTCTGTGACGGTCGCCACAAGGATTCCGTTACCTGAGTAGGTGTCCCTCTCCATGGCGGATTTTATGGCCCTTATGGCCACATCCACTGCCTCGTCCACGTACAGTTCATCACTGTATCTGTCCTCAAGGACCCCGTAGGCAACCGGTGAACCGGAACCCGTTGAGACGAACTTGTCTGGTATCATCCCCCCTGACGGGTCAAGGGAGTAGATCTTTGCACCGTTCTCGTCGACGCCTCCAAGGAGTGTCTGTACTATGAATGGATAGAAACGTGATGAGTGTAGTATATTAGCTGCGAGTGCAGCAGCGGCCTCTATGCTTATCTTTTCTGAGTTTCTCATGCGGTAAAGTGCAGCCTCAGCCTTGAGGTACTTCATGAGGCTCTGGGCATCCGCCACTGAACCTGCAATGGTCGCGGCTATGTGTTCATCTATTTTAAAAATCTTGTCTGTAGCCTTATGGGCTATGAGGTTGCCCATACTGGCCCTTCTCTCTGTGGCAAAAACAACTCCATCCTTGCATGTTATGCCAACAGTTGTGGTGCCTTTCAGCGTGTTTTTATCGTTCATAGATACACCTCTAATAAAAATAATAAAAAACCAGTCCTGGATCCCATTGTGTTTTTATGGTATATAAAGGGTTTTCATTTAACCCTGCAAAGGGCTGTCCCCATGGACATAAAAGTTCTGTACCAATATATAACAGGAGGTCCTTATTAAACTTTGCGATTTTTTTATAATAGATGGGGCTTCCTGAGGGGTTGAAGAACGGTTATCCGGTCATTAAAAGGAATGAGGTGGGAGTATCAGGTTATGATTTCTGGGAGGCGGTCCTGCTCTGCGGCCACCCTGATCTCCCTTGCAACGCGACGGCCCATGCTCATGCCCTCACCATGGAGGAGGTAACTGTAGGTTGAACCGTGCATGAAGGTGTTTGTACCCCCATCTGTGCGTGCGCTCATCTCAAATGTCACAATCTCAAGGTTATCTGTGCACATGGTCTGGAGACAGAAGGGACCGTTCATGCCAGGGGGAACAATCTTGCTCGCTGCTTCCACCATCCGGTCTCCCATATCAAAGGCCTGTGGGAGAAGGGATTCCCTCATGGCAACCGGGTGGTTACCGGTTATCACGTAGGAGGGGTCAAGGTTTATATCAAGCTGGTCCCTTGCGGGTATCCTTACGAGGCCGTCGATGTTTGACTCGAATCTGCTGTCCATACCCATGAGTTCGACCTCATCGTTCATGATTGAGTAGAAGTAGTGGATGCAGAAGTTGGTACCTGCTATGTATTCCTCGATGTGGGCATCTTTGACATCATCCTCAGTTATCCAGCCCCTCTCCAGCATGGAGTCGATCTTTTCATTGAACTCCTCTGTACTTGAAGCCACGAAGTATCCACGACCACCCCTGGCACCAGGGAACTTGACCATGACTGTCCTGTCTATTTCCTCAGGGTCAGTGTACTTGAAGGGTATCCTTATACCTGCCTCCTCCATGAGCTTCCTCTCAAGGTCACGTTCGGATTCCCATCTCAGTATATCCCTGTTACCGAACATGGGGACATAGAAGTCGTTTTCAATGTGATCAAGACCTGCATAGGCCACAAAGGAGCCGTGAGGGACTATTATGCTGTTCATTGACCTCAGTTCGTCCTGAACATCATCATTCACTATATCACTGAATTTATCAACCATTATGAATTCATCTGCAACTCTGAACCGCTGATATGGAACTTCACGACCCTTCTCACAGACAACTGCGGTCTTGAAGCCCTCCTGCTTTGCACCGTTCAGTATGTGCAGTGATGTGTGGCTGCCCAGGGTTGCTACTGTTATATCTTCCCTGCTGTATCCTTCAAGGATGTCGAGTATCTCATCACGGTTTACCTTACTCATAAAAAAACCCCTTGGATTTATATATAAGTGGTTTAATTTCATGATAATTATCTTTTTTGTCTTCCGTAAAAGCCATTAAATACTTGGAGGAAAAAAGAACACTTATGGATTTATTTTTTTAAACACTCCCCTAAACAGTGAAAACCATGAAATGGGCAAGGATAGGAGATATTATAGTCCTCAACAGGGAAGCGGATGATCCAGAGGCTTTACTTGAGATGGAGGGGGTCAGGAGTGTAATCCGGGTGGAGGGTATACATGGTCCCCTCAGAAGGCCGAGGGTCAGGGTACTTGCAGGCAGCGGCACAGAAACGGTTCACAAAGAGAACGGCTGCCTCTTCAGGATAGACCTCTCAAGGGTCATGTGGTCACGGGGTAACATAAACGAGAGGGCCCGGATACCGTCACTTGTGGAGGAGGGTGAGACCGTTGTCGACATGTTCGCGGGTATAGGGTACTTCTCCATACCGGTGGCTGTCCATTCAGATCCAGGCAGGGTTTACTCAGTGGAGTTAAACCCGGACTCATTTGAACTCCTCAAATCCAACATAACCCTCAACAGGGTTGAAGGGATAATAGAACCCATCCTGGGGGACTGCCGTGAGGTAGCCCCGGAACTTGATGCTGATAGGGTTATAATGGGTTACGTTGGAAGGACACACCACTTCCTTGACGCCGCAATGGAGTGTGTCAGGGATGGAGGCGTTATACATTACCATGAAACCGCACCGGAGGCCATAAGATTCTCAAGACCCCTCAGGCGGATTGAGAGGGCGGCGCATCCAAGGAGGGTCTCACTGCTTGATAAGCGCGTTATAAAGAAGTACTCCCCCGGGGTCTGGCATGTCGTGCTGGATGTCAGGATACACTAGCTGCAGGCAGGAACTGGGGGTGCCATGATACAGGTGGAGTAAATGGAATTCATCGTATATGAATATGGGTTTGAAGCATTCATAGAAATAACTCCATGGTATGTAACCGCTGGGGCTATTCATAGATTTAGAAGGTGATATTCTGGTACCTAAGGTTGCGGGTGTGGATCCGGCGGCAGCAGATGGAAGGGAAAGCGGTATTTTTATCCTGGAGGGCGACACCTATGAACTATTGAGTGCCTTCTCCCTCCGGGAGATAATAGATGCAGTTAAGTCTGCAGATGTGGTGGCAGTCGACGCACCCCTATCCCTCCCGGCCGGGCGCTGCTGCCTTGAACATGACTGCAGCTGCAGCAGATATGGCCACTTCAGAAGGGCCGACCTGGAGCTGAGGCGGTATGGTTCCGTCCTTCCCCTCACATGGAGGGGTATGAGGGAGCTCACCATGAGGGGCATGAAGATAGCCGAGATACTGGGATCCATGGGGGTGAAGGTAATTGAAACCCACCCGAGAACTGCAGATTCAGTGGCAGGTCTCTCGGGATGGATGAGCAGAAAACTGGGAATTGAAGATCTGGAGATGAGTGTACACCAGAGGGACGCCCTCATAGCCGGAGCAGTCGCCATCCTCTACTGCAGGGGAGACTTCATCGAACTGGGAGATCCGGTGGAGGGCACAATAATTCTACCATCCCCTGGCGTGGAATTGTAGGATTCAGTGTCATGGGAGCAGGTGTCCGGGACTCACAGAGTCTCGATGAACCGGGGATAAAGCTCTTCTATCCGTTCCATCACACGGGGGCTCAGAAACTCCCTGGAGATGAATTTTCTGTATACAGGGAGCCTCTCCTCAAGAGCAAATCCAGCAGATTCGGTGATCCTTTTAAGTTCATCTATCTCTGGCCATGGCGCCTCGGGATTCACATAGTCCCGGCTGATGGGTGATACACCACCCCAGTCATCTGCACCGGCCAGGAGGAATATCTCACCGGTTTCCCTGTTCAGGTTCGGAGGGACCTGTATGCTCACATCAGGGAACATTATCTTTGCAGCCGCAACCATCTTCACCATTTCAAGGAGGGAGGGTTCCCGCTGGTTCTCCATGGGGATTCCAGGTTTTGAGCGGAAGTTCTGGATTATTATCTCCTGTATATGCCCGTACCTGTCCTGTATTCTCCTAAGCTCAAGGAGGGACTCGGCCCTCTCCTCGATGGTTTCACCTATACCTATGAGCAAGCCAGTGGTGAATGGTATCCTGAGTCTCCCAGCGTCCTCTATCATTTTTATCCTCAATCTGGGGTTCTTACCAGGGCTTTCACGGTGGGCCTCTGTTTCCATGAGCCTGGGACTCGCTGATTCGAGCATGAGCCCCATGGATGCGTTTACCTCCTTCAGCATCCTCAGTTCGCGGTAGCCTATCACACCCATGTTGGTGTGTGGCAGGAGTCCAGCATCAAGTGTCAGCTCACAGAGGTGATATGTGTAATCAGTCATATCTCCAAAGCCAAGGGATTCAAGCTTGTCCCGAACCCCTGGGAACTCATGGGCATCCTCACCGAAGGTGAAGAGGGCCTCGGTACAGCCGAGGGAGAGGGCTCTCCTCACCTCACCCATAACGTCTTCAGGTTCGAGTAGGGGGGGCTCGGGGGTGTCTGACCTGAAGGTGCAGTATCCGCAGCGGTTCCGGCAGGCCCTTGTGAGGGGTATGAATATGTTCCTTGAGTAGGTCACGCTTCCAGTTTCACAGGCCCTCTTCATGAGGTCCAGTATATCCGGCCCCTTCATGAGGAGGACTTCGAGTACTTCGTCCTTTGAGTGGAGCATGGGAGCACCGTTAAAATTAGATTATTCAGATAGGTCAGAGACAACAGCCTCAACAAAGCAGGGTCCGACTCCGCTCCGGTCCCTGTAGAGAACAACAAAGAGGCCTGTCTCGTCGGCCATGCAGAGGCGGTACTCAACACTGAAGTTCATATCCTCAAGGGATTCCTTCAGACGGTGTATTCCTCCTATATCGGTTTCGGTTCCAACCTCCACACATGACCTTATCTGTTCATCCATCACACCTATGAGGGCAGCGCCCTCCTCTGAGAGTAAATCCAGTTCCGCGGCTCCAAGGTGTTCAATCAAACTATCAAGTTCCCGGGACATGTCATCCGCATTCATCCTCTTCCTGGACATCCCCCTCACTATGAGAATTTCCCGGGAGTCAAGTGCGGGTCTGGAACCCTCAAATGCTTCAAAGAAACCCATGATTTCTCCGGCTATCCTGTGCAGTTTCATCAATCATATCAACTCCCGGCACCGTTAAGTTCTTCTATCTCGTATCTGAGTTCTCCCATGGTCGCAACCTTCTCTGCGAAGGCGTTGTGTCTGTGTATGCTCTCCTCGTTTATCTGCCTTACGGTAACGATGGTGTCATCCGGCAGGTGGGGGTACTCACTGACTATCCTGTGGACCATGTTACGGACACAGTCCTCAACGAACATGGGATTTTCATGGGCACTCATCACCACCGCGTTCTCGTCGGGTCTCTTGAGGAGTTCATAGACAGGTGAACTCATGGAGCTCTCTATGATGTCTATGAGCTTCTCAGCCCTTATGGTCTGGTCCTCAGGGACCTCTATCATTATCATGCCACGCCCACTCTGGTTGTGGGAGGCGAAGGATACACAGTCAAGGACTCTCTCGACGGTCTCATCGTCAAGAAATTCAAGGAGCTTCTGGCGTGAGGCTTCCCTGACAGATTCCTGTGCACAGGGACACACGGTCATACCCACAACCTCTGCCCCTATCATCTTCCGTATGACTATCCCATCATCGTCCCGGTAACCGATGGCGTCTGCCATTATCTTTGTCATCTCCTGACTCTTCCTCCGGGTCACCGGCGACCTTTTCATGAACATGAAGTCGCTGTTCATACTTACCTCGGCCCTCCGGGCGTACCTGTGCTTCTTGAGGAGTTCATTAACTATCTCTGCGCAGAGGGATTCGAGTTCAAGTGCGTTGTTCTCAACAACCTCCTCGAGGACGTCACTTATGGCCTCGGGGTTCCTTGACATGTGGATCCCCCTCTGTTTGCTCGGAAGATCCACGAAGGCATCAAATGTTGGAAGCAGGATTATGGGCCTTCTGCCCTCCCGCTCTATCTTCAGAAGCTTCTTAACACCTGTAACACCCACCCTTGTGAGGTGGACGGGGATGCTAGGAATCTTGTCCTGTGTATCTGGAAAACAAACTAAACCCAAATTTTACACCCCATGAGTAATGGTTACCTAGGTTTTAACTATAGTATGAGAACTTTGCTTATATACTTGTCCGGTGAAGTATTACTGATTTGATCAGTTGGCTGTCCTTCAGGTTAGTGCAGGGAAAATCAGTGATGAGGGATATCTCATAACAGTTCATTAGTGGTTGGATGCAGAAAATTCAGTTGATAGTTCAGACCACCTCAGAGCAGATGGAAAATCAGGAATCAGGAGAGTAACTCCAGAATATCCTCAGAGTTCAGATCCTTTATGTTCTCCATTAACCTTGAATCGGCACCATAGAGTTCTTCCGCCCTTGCTGCGAGTAGAACTGTACTCTTATCGGGTTCTCCCACAACCAGAACATCCTCCAGGGCATCAAGCTTCCTCTCAATGTCGTTCCGGAGGTGCTCTATCTTCTTCTCTATACCCCTGAGGGCACTTTCAGGGATTTTTGGGTTTATCTCCCTCATATCATCAACTGAGAGGGGTGCTCCTGCAACCAGGATATTCTGAGCTTCTACCCCCGCCTTCACAAGGAGTTTTTTGACTGAGGAATTGTTCACAATTATGAGTTTACCCCTTGCAGCCTCCCTTATCCTCTCGGATGGGTCCTGCCTTTCAAGGACACCGAAGTCTGCGAGTATATGGTCAATGGCCTCCCTGGCGGCTATCAGCTTCCTGCAGAACTCTGAAGCATCCTCACCTCCAAGTTCATGGGTTGGGAGGCTTGTGTAAAGGTACTCCTCGGCATCGATGAGTTCCATCATGGCCTCCTGAAGCTTCCCGGTGTCGATGACACCATCACTGGCATCCCTGAATCCCTGTTCCCTCTTGAGGTTAATGCATGACTTTCTTATAAGCTTCTCTGCCTGTTCGAATCTGATCCTATCCATTTCAATACCCTCTCAGAAGTTGAAGTATGCTGAAAACCTGTCACTCAGCTGACTGAATATTTCAGAGACACCCCCGGGCGCCGCTGTTTCAGGTTCGTATTCCTCACCATCAAGACCCCTCATGAATGCGATGTTTGATCTCCCAAGGGCCTCAGGGTCATAGCCACCCTCCAGAACCGCGGTGCAGGGGAGTCCTGTCTGATGGATGAACCACCCGATCCATGAGAAGAACTCCTCATCAACCATGATCTCTGCAAGGGGATCCCTTCTGTGGGCATCAAAGCCTGCCGATACAAAGATCATATCCGGTCGGAATCCTTCCAGGACCGCCGGGAGTATCATCCCGAGTATCCAGAGGTACTCACGGTTACCCGAGCCCCTGGGCATGGGGATGTTGAGGTTGAAGCCCTCCCCCTCACCGGAGCCGGTCTCATCAATGAACCCGGTTCCAGGGAAGAGGGTCCGTGGGTCCTGGTGTATGGATATGTACATCACATCCCTGTCCCTGTAGAATATGCTGGATGTACCGTTCCCGTGGTGGACGTCGAAATCAAGTACCAGAGGCCTTGAGACCCCGAGGTTCCTGCGGGCATGCTCAATGGCTATGGCTATGTTGTTGAATATGCAGAAACCCATGGAGCGGTCATAGGTGGCATGGTGGCCCGGGGGCCTTCCAAGTGAGTAGGACCAGCCATCCCTGAGGGCCTCCTCGGCAGCCAGCATGGCTCCACCTGCTGAGAGCCTCGCGACACTGAAGCTCTCGGGGGTCATGTAGGTGTCATAGTCAAGCCATCCGCCACCCCTCCCTGCGAAGACCTCAAGGTACTCCACATGAGTACTGCTGTGTACCATGAGGATATCATCGATTCCAGCCATCCCGGGTTCCACGAACCTTGGGGAGAGATCTGAGGATTCTATGGCCCTAAGGATGGCCCTGGTCCTGCCACTATTTTCAACGTGACCCTCATGATTGTGCAGGTCATAGGATGGGGAGTGGATGATAACCATATGGTTATCATTTTCTGATTCAGGGGATAAATAATTTAATCTCCGATCATCTTGGTGGAGGTCATATCCTCCTTGACGATGTTTAGGACGGTCTGTGTGTATGTCCTCTGCACATCCCCCTCACTGAGGAGGCCCTTTATGAAGCTGTCAAGTTCACCGGTGTCCCGGAACTTACCTATGAGTATGGCGTCGAATTCTCCTGTAACGTCATACACTGCCAGGACGTTCTTATGGTAGGCGGTCCTTGTCTCCCAGTTCCTCAGGACCCCTCCCTTGACCTTCACACCTATGATGGCTGTCAGCTTGTATCCGAGCTTGGAGTGGTCGATTATGGGCACAAATTTCTTTATAACCCCCTTTTTAACAAGTTTTTCAACACGGTTGTGGACGGTACCCACTGAAACGTCGAGTATCCTTGATATGTTCCTGTAGGACATGCGTCCGTCCTCATTCAGGAGGTCTATTATCTTTCTGTCAATATCATCGATTTTGACCAGATCATCATCCATACAAATCACCACTAAACAATGTATGCCTATGAAAGTTATATTATAAAGTTTTTTAAGTGAATATAAGTTTAGAAGAAGTCATCAACTTTTATAAGATAGGGGATGTTCCCTTATAAATGTTTATCTGAAGATGGGAAAATAAAAAAGGAGGGTAATTATTATTCGTAGGCGTATCTGAGTGCAAGGGCCCTGTTCCAGAAGAGCTGGATGTAGGGGTATATTATGAGGACCGCGATCAGGGTACCCAGAACCGGTATCACATTCAGGAAACTTGCAATGAATGCCATCACCGCTGAGATCAGACCCACAACGATGTACCAGATTATGTAGTCCAGCCATCCGATCTGGGATATCACGTCAAGTATCTCACTGAACCTGAAGGCTGCACCGAGTTCGCTGTCATTGTAGGCCATGTGTGCGATGGCTATTGTCTCTATGAGTCCAAGGATAATTGCGAGTATTATGCCTATTATCGTTGTACCTCCTACGAGGCCTGTGAATGCTGTGGGGTTTGTGATAACACCTGTGTCTGGTGAAACCATAGTAAAGGAACCAAGAACACCTGCGAATATAATTATCAGTGGAACTATCATGTATGCTATCTGAACAACGAATACCTTGAGCCCATCGACGAACATTTCTCCCCATTCATCGAATTCAGGCAGTTCATCGAAGCCAGCTATTGAGGCCTTCAGCGCCCTGAAACCGTACCCCATGACCAGGAAGACGGGTAGAATTAGAATACTGGCTATTATAAGGACACCCAGTATTATGACCTTCTTCCAGTCACTGGAGGGGTACCTTATGGCATCATTTACAATTTCACCTATATCCATATCTTTCACACCTCCGCGGATTCCCGCAGGTAAAACTATATAAATAGTCACATATAAAACTGCCTAATCTGTTTAGAGAAAGATATAAATCGCTACAAAGTTAATAATATCTCGAGCAGGTGAACTGATGAAGAAGGGGATACTCATCATAGCTTTACTGGTAATCGGAGGGGGTTACCTTTACTTTACAGGGACACAGGGGGACTTTGAGCCCCTGGGAAGGCTTGCATTTGTTAAAATTGCAAATCCAGATATGTACCCAGGTCATATACACTCAAAACTACTGGCAGACTATGCCCGTGAAAGGGGATCGAAGTGCATTCTGGTGGTCCATTACGGCGGAAGCTCCAATTACCGCTGCTACATGGAGGGCGACGTTTACATCCTTGAACTCGCCTACGTTGAAAAGAAGCAGTACACGCCGGGCATAAACTGGACAGAGGTATGGCAGGAGGGAATATACGGCATACCTGACGATAAGTGGACCTACCGTTCAGATGGAAGGGAATTCGGAACACTGGACGAGGCCCTTGCATACATAAAGGAGAGGGCGGCTGAGCACGGTCAGGAGGGGCCCATACCCCTCGTATACCACGGCACGGTCAGGCAGGGTGAGATATTCATAAACCAGGGCTGTGGATTCCCCCTCTACTATAAAATTGCCAGGAATGAGTATGGCCCCATTGGAGCATACCTCTACTGCTTGAAGGGAATGATCTTTCCCTACCTCAACAACCCCTACAGGAACTTTGAGATCAGGAATGCAAGGTCACTGCAGTATTACTACACCCATAACATGCTCAACTATGAATGATCGAGAGCCGGGGGTGAGTACTGCTTCAACTCCCCCAACTTCTATTCCGGCATGAGTCCTGCCAGGACCTCCTCAATCTCCCCTATACCGGCGTCGGTCCTTATACCCGTCGGCCTTATATGGGTCCTTGAAACCCTGAAACCGGCCGCCTCAAGACCATCCATAACATCCCTCAGAGGTGGTGCACTCCTTCCAAGCTTACTGCAGACCTCATGGATATCATAGAATCCAGGGGGCATCCCTGCTTCATCAAGACATCCCTTCAGAAGTTTAAGGACATCTCCGGCCGTGTTGAGTTCCTTGTTCTCAACCTCCCCTATCATCTCACCGATGAATTTACTGTCCTGGATATCACCGACCCAGAGGGGGCCGGCCACATCCATTTCGGCACCGCAGTGGGGGCACTCACGTTTCAGGGGCGCAAATCCATTCACGTGTTCATGGTGAAGGCATCTGAAGCAGTGAAGCATGAATCCGATATTCCTGATGGATTCATCGGCCCTTCTTGCACCCCTCCTCACGCGGATGTATAGCCTCATGTAGTGCTGGCTGCTGTGGGAGAGGAGTACCGAGGCCGCCTTCCTGTACCTTGCAAGGTTCATGGCTGTGAAGCCTGCGAGTATCCTCAGTCCCGTCTCATGGCAGTACTCTGTTTTAAGGGGCCTTGAGGAGTACTTCCTCAGACAGGGCTTTATGTAGGTGCCGCAGAGGCTTGAGGTGTCGGTGGCTGTAACAGCAAGGAGTGAATTGTTCCTTGCAGAAGCCGCCGCAGAGTCCATGAAGGGTGCAGGGGTCCCGAAGGGGTCGATGTCTATAACATCAAAGCGGCCATGGTTACTCCTGAGGAAGATGCTGGCGTCCTCTCTGCTGACCTCAGGGGACACCGAGTTTATCACTGAGTTATTTTTTATGCATTCAACTGCAAGCGGGTTTATGTCATTTGCAAAGGCCTCAGAGACTCCTTCAACCTCAACCAGATACCTTATGGCCCTTATACCGCTTCCTGAGAAGGTGTCTGCAACGCTAATCTCCCCACCGAGGAGTCTCTGGAAAACCTGGAGCGCGACCACTGACACATCCCTGTTGAACTCCATGGCAGGGTTGTAGAATACAGGTGCCCTGGCCGAGACCTTACTGAAATCAGGGACCCTTATGGTGACTGAACCCTCATTTACCGTTATCATAATTCAACACTCCCACTTCAAAATATTTATTAATGCCGGATGATTAGTGTGATACATGACCGGTAATTTATTAAAAAAAACTCATGGTCATCAGGTAAGTATCGGAGCTGGTGATGGATGGAGGATTTTCTGAACAACGTATACCTGGGAAGGAATGATGCATGGAGATATGTGATGACAGTATTTATGAGCTTCGTGGCATCCAATGTTGGAGCCGGCCTCATACTGGGTGTCATCATCGCAGCCGTCCTGCTACTTAAGGGTGGTGTGGGGGCGCTGGGGGACCTGTCATCCTTCAGCGGCCCCACCCTCCTCATAATGGTGGCCATAGGGTTTTCAGCTTCAATGTTCTTCCTCTATGTTGGACTGAAGTTCATTCACCAGAGGGATTTCATATCTGCAGTTAATTCGAGGGGATACCTTGACTGGCGGAGGATCCTGAGGGGCGCGGGCACATGGTTCCTCATAGTTGGTGTGCTTGATCTGGTATCGGTCCTTGCTGACCCATCAGGGGTCAGATTCAATTTTGGTTCAGGGTTCTGGTGGCTGCTAATCCTCTCCATACTGGCCTTCCCGGTCCAGGCATCCTTTGAGGAGATATTCTTCAGGGGCTACCTGATGCAGGGTATCTGGTCTGTCATAAAGAGGCCGGTGCCGCTCATAATCATCAATTCAGCGATATTCTCGGTCCTTCACTGGTGGAACGGCGCGACACTTAGCATGAGCCTTTCAATAACTGTCAGCACCTTCATCATAGGACTTGTGCTTGCACTGGTGACGCTGGCAGATGATGGTGTGGAGATGGCCATGGGTGTCCACATTGCAAACAATCTCTATGTGAGCGTCATACACAGCTCCCCTGACGCCGGTCTGGGGAACCTCCCATCCCTCATGGTGAGCCCATCAGATCCCTACACAGCTCCCCTGACCCTCCTCCTGGCTTCAGCAATCCTTGTCCTAATACTCTTCAGGGGCCGATACCAGGATTTAGGCAGGATATTCCGGTGATTCACTGTTAAAGCCGGCAACATCCCTTCATGGAACATTAAAGGCCGGCATCTCTCCCACCTCAAGTTTATTGATTTTTCTGCACGGGGGGACGGGCATCAATTTTTAAGTGCCAGCACGATATAGTTAAACCAGTTAACTTTCATTCGGGTGTTCAAATGATACCGGTTGCTACTCCAATAATCGATGAAGAGGAAATTCAGGAAGTCATAAAGGTACTTAAATCGGGTTTTATCGCGCAGGGACCCAGGGTGGCTGAATTCGAGGAGAAATTTGCGGCCTATGTGGGAACAGAGCATGCAGTTGCAACGAGTTCAGGGACAACAGCCCTTCATCTGGCCCTCCTCGCCGCTGGAGTTGGAAAGGGGGATGAGGTAATAACAACCCCCTTCAGTTTCGCTGCAACAGCAAACGCAGCCCTCTACGTCGGAGCCACACCAGTATTCGCAGATATAGACCCCCTGACATATAATATAGATCCTGAGAGGATAGAGGAACTCATAACACCCAGCACAAGGGCGATAATACCGGTCCACCTCTATGGCCAGCCCGCAGACATGGACCCCATAATGGACCTTGCAGCTGACCATGACATCCTGGTCATTGAGGATGCTGCACAGGCCCACGGAGCAGAGTATCATGGAAGGAAAGTCGGTTCCATGGGCGATGCCGCCTGTTTCAGCTTCTACCCCACAAAGAACATCACAACAGGTGAGGGCGGAATCATAACAACTGATGACGATGAGATAGCTGAGATGGCACGTATACTCAGGGCCCATGGGGAGACAGAACGCTACAGGCACACATACCTGGGATACAACTTCCGCATGACTGACATCTCAGCCGCCATCGGGATAGCCCAGCTCGGAAAACTCGAGGAGTTCAACAGCAGGCGAATTGAAAATGCAGCTTACCTCACATCCCAGCTGGGGGACCTTGAGGGAGTATCAACACCCCACATTGCAGCTGGGGTCAGGCACGTCTTTCACCAGTACACCCTGCGGGTTCCAGGCTCAAGGGATGAACTCATGGGCTTCCTCAATGAGAGGGGTGTGGGTACAGGCATCCACTATCCCAGACCAATCTACAGGCAGGAACTGTACCAGAGACTGGGCTTTGATGCCAGATGCCCGGTGAGTGAGGCGGCTGCAGCGGAGGTCCTCTCAATACCGGTACACCCTGCCCTAACCGGTGAGGAGCTTGAGAGGGTCGCAGGCACGGTCAGGGAATTTTTTGAGTAAACCGTGGCCCTGAGTTACTTTAATTCCTTCATGCCGCTGTGGGCTGGATTGAGTAAAACACAAAAATTTTTTATTCAAGGTCAGTATCAGCTCCTGGAATGGGTAAGATTTGCTTCCAGGAAATTCCCGTTCTCAGATTAGGGCGCTGGATACCTCTGAAAGGGCATCATGTTGATGGAGCAATGCTGGCACAATCTTATGGGCCTTATATAAAAAACCTGTGATATGTCCGGGGCCCTAAATCTTTTCCTTCACAGATTCAACCTTATCCCTTAAACCCCTGTCGGCATCCCTTCTATCATCGATCTTGAGGGTTGTGTAGACCCTATCTGAACCCGCCTGGAGGACTGCCTCATGTGCGGCCTTGACAGCCTCCATGAGTTCATCAAGGTCTTCAGCCTCAAGCAGTGTCCCCATTCCTGAGATCTCATACCTCACATTCAGCTTCTTGAGGGCTTCGACGGCAGCTGCCACATAGCTGCTGAGGGAGGTGCTGCATGTACCCAGGGGTATCACGGTGAGTTCTGCGGTAATCATGATTAATTATATGTCCCCCCATTTATATATAGGGTTTCATGGATGTTCAGGAATTCAATCACAGAATCATGGGAAGGATCAGGGGACTTATAGAGGGTCATGAACTCATAAAACCCGGTGAACATATTGCAGTAGCACTCTCAGGCGGAAAGGACAGTGTACTGACACTGCACGCCCTCTCAGATCTCAGGAGTGACCTTGATTTTGAGCTCACAGCCATAACCGTCGACGAGGGGATAGGGGGCTACCGAAGTGAGGGTGTTATGGTGGCAAGGGAGAACGCAGAACTCCTTGGAGTTGAACTCATAGAGAGGTCATTCAGGGACGAATTCAATTTTGAACTGGACAGTGTCACTGATAGATTCAGCAGCCCCTGCATACCCTGCGGTGTCTTCAGGCGATGGATACTCAACAGGACGGCACGTGAGATAGGTGCCTCAAAGATTGCAACGGGCCACAACATGGATGATGAGATCCAGTCCTTCATCATGAGCCTCGCAAGGGGTGATGTGCGGAAATTCTCAAAATTCGGTCCAGAACTTCAGAGGATACACCCGGCAATGGTGCCGCGCATAAAACCCCTCTGGAGCACGCCTGAGAGTGAGGTGAGGCTGTGGGCTGTTCTCAATGATGTGAAGGTCCACCTTGACTCCTGTCCCTACTCTGACCTCTCCATGAGGTCAAGGATAAGGGACTTCCTCAACCATCTTGAATCAGAAAAACAGGGTGTAAAGTTAAGGGTGATGGAATCACTCAGCAGGACCTTCCTGCCCCTCAGTGAAACCGAGGGCCTCAGGGAGTGCCTGAGGTGCGGGGAACCTTCATCAGGGGATAAGTGTAAGGCCTGCGAGTTCCTGGAACTCATAAAAAGCTGATTAAAGCGCATGTTATTGTGCCGCGTGTTTTCTGATTTATTCTATCAGTGTGGTACTCTGCTGTGTCGCGTGGGGGTTATCCCAGGATCCTTGTCACCGAACCTATGCCCTTGCTCCTTCCCTCACGGAAGATTATCTTCTGACCCTCCCTCACATGGTGGGGCCTGTACTTGAACCTCATCCTCACCCTGCCCCTGTCACCTGCAGACATGAAATCAGAGTCAAGGGGTTCAAGAACGGTTGTCTCGGCTATGGTTTCAATGTGGGTCACACTCTCATAGCCCGCCTTTATGGTTGTTGGATGCACCAGTATGGCAACCTCTGCCTCGAATTCCCTCACAGCTTCGGGATCATAGTCAGGGTGTGCCAGTATCATACCCCTCTCTATCTCATCCGGCGAGGCCCCGGATATGGATATGCCGACGATGTGGCCTGGTTCTGCACAGCCTATCCTGTAGTGGTGCATCTCTATTGATTTGACGGTGACCTCCCTGAATTTACCGGTCTTGAGGGGCCCCAGGAGGAGGGTGTCACCCTTCCTGACAAGTCCCTGCTGAATTGTCCCGCTGACAACGGTACCAACACCCCTGATGGAATATATCTTGTCTATGTACATGAGGAATGGTTCTTCATCCCCGTTAACATCGCGCCGGACCCTGAGGTTGAGGAAGAGCTCATCGAGGATTTCAAGGCCCTCCCCTGTAACCGAGGAGGTCTCGATTATGGGGACTATGTGCTGGTTCATCTTACCTGCTATCCCGGCTGCAGCGTCCAGGCTCTTAACATGGAAGGGGATCCTGCCAACCAGTTTAAGCAGTTCGGATATCTTCTCCCTCACACCCCTCCTGTTCTCATCGGCTGCCATATCACACTTTGTGAGGACCACGATCACCGGGAGCTCCATTGCGATCATTATACCGAGGTGCTCCCTTGTTATGTGTGTAGGCCCCTCATCGGCTGCCACTGTGAGGAGTCCGTAGTCGAGTTTCTGACCCACAATCCCCCTTATGGTTGTTCGAAGCCAGGGTTCATGGCCGACGGTGTCAACGAAGGATATGACCCTGTCAGCCTCGTCCATGAGACGTGATTTCTCCTTCCTGTCAAGGGGGTTTTTGAGCCTCATAGGCCTGCCGTCCCTGAAGCCGTAGATTGCAAAGGACAGATCAGCCGATAGACCCCTCTCTATTTCATGCTTCTGGACATCAAGGAATATCCTCGTCTTACCGCTCCCATCATCAGGGGTGCCTGTTGTGAGGGTCCCGAGGAGTGTGCTCTTACCGTGGTCCACGTGGCCGGCGACCCCCACGAGGAGGTGCTCCCTCGCTGTCTTCGTCTTCCTTGAGATTATGACCTCCGCCACCATACCCTCTGTACCCTCATGGAGGTTAACCTCCTCCACAACAGCACCTATCTCACTGCTGAGGGTTCTGAGGACCTCAACTGACTCATCCAGTTTATCAGCAGGGAGGCCAACCGGTTCACCGCTGTCCTCCACACCCAGCAGGTACACTGCCCTACCGTCACCCCGTTCCATACGGTACTTCATCTGGGATATGAGGCCCTTCTTACGGTCCATCTTCAGGTGATACCTGGCTGAGAGGGCCTTCTTGAATTCTATGTTCCTTCTCTCGCCAGGGGATGTGAATGATCTGAGGTCTTCTATCATATCTCTGAATCTATTCCCTTTTTGATGGATTTGTGAAATGGCAGGAGCCATATTTCTCTTCCTGCAGTTTTCTTACCAGTTCTGATGCTTCCTCGAAGTCATCGGCCCTTCCAAATATGCGCCTATCTTTGACATTCACGGTTCTCCCACAGACGCATTTCCGGGTCTTCGCACCCTCCCTTGAGTAGAGGGCCCTTCCACAGTCGCATCTGAATATTATGTACATCCTATCACACTGCAGCTTCTTGTTTACATTTATGGGGGATCATTAATTAATGATTTTTTCCTTCAGCCATGATCCTCTACTGTGCATTTGAGTATATGTCAGCGGGGTATCTTCATGAGTTCATCGAGGGGTGGTAGTTCCTGGGGGTTCTGGAGGTACTCCTCTATACCCCTGCGGTGACCCGCGCCCACAACAGCCACCACCCTGTCCTCCTCGATTGAGAGCAGTCTGTGGGCCATGAAGGCATCCCTCTCCTCAACGAGGACGCGGTAGGCTGCCGGGGAGATCTTCCTGAACTCCTCCATAACCTCAAGGAGGGTGTCATCACTTTTGAGGTCCTCGATGTCCTTCGGGTCATCCTTCCAGAGGAATGATCTTATTATCCCTGCGAAGAACCTGAGTTTTTCCATCCTCCCCATGGATTTAATGGACCTCTGCATGGTCAGTCCGATGTCACGGTCGATGAGTGCAAGGCCCGCCCCCACCTCATGGGCGGCCTCTATGGCTGCCAGCATCTCTGAGCCTGGTTGTACGCCCAGGTCCTCACCAACCTTCCGCTGGAAGTAGGTTAAAAACCAGCCCGCAAGGATCACTCCAATGTTACCATGGCGCAGAGCTTCCCGAAGGGATGGTTCATCCCTCTGAACCCCGAGTTTTTCATCCATGAGTCTGCGGTATCTCTCAGGGTCCAGTTCAACTGCAACGACGTCTGGTTCCATCTCAAGGATGGTCCTTCTGACCTCATCTATACTTTCACTTGATACATGCGCGGTTCCTATGATCCTGAGTTCCTTCATCTTCAATGCAGCCTCCGGATTTCCTCCATGAGTTCTATTCTCCCATCACGGTAGACTGGAACGTTCCCTGTTATGTTCCTCTTGATGCAGTACTCAACGTCATCCATGAATCCAAGGCCTCCCAGCCTTTCAGCCGATCTGGATCTGCGGATGGCATCATCAACCAGTGATCTGTCCTGAACTGCAAGCACCGAGGCCTCTGCATACTCGTCCATTTCACCATCGATGGCTGCTATTATTTCACCGGCGCAGAGGAAATCCTCTATGGCAAATCTCCCATTAACACCGGCCATAACCACCTCTACTTCATCTGAAAGTTCCCTTGCAGCCTCAGCTACCGCATCGAGGTTGTTGAGGCACCCCACAAGGGCATCTGACTTAACGGATTCAAGGATCCTTGTGCCGTTACTGGTGGTTAGCACCAGCACATCTCCCCTGTAATTCTTAACTTCAAGGGGGGAATTTGCTATGAATCCTGGGAGCGTCTCACCTCCACGTTCACCGGCAACGAGGTAGCCCTTCCTTGAGTACTCCATGGCCTCTTCAATGTCAGCGACAGGGATCACCTCCCTGAACCGGTCAAGGGCTGCTGTGATGGTTGCACTTGCCCTGAGGAGATCCACCATTATGCACAGTCCACTGCCTTCCGGTCTTTCAAAGCTTAGCCTTATTCTCATTGCCACACCTTCAGTTCATCAGCACACCTTATAAATAATAATTATAGAGAAATTTATTGATGAGATATATAGGCTTGTGGGTGAATTCATGAGGATCGTCACAACACCCATGTGTGAGGGGATACTGAGGATTGCAGGTGTCAGGGGATACCGGGTTAGCAGGAACCCTGAGGACGAGGATGCAGATGTTGCCTTCGTACTCTCTGAGACACCCCTGGAGGGGGCCATTAAACTTAAACTCAACACATTCCCCCAGATAAGGGAGGCGGTGGGCACTGTCTTTAAGACAATCCATGAAAGGGACCCTGAGAGTCTCAAGTATTCATCAACCAGTGAGATTGACTTTGAGGTCTGCTCTCCATGGTGGCATGACCCCTCACGGCTCAGGGAGAGGAACAGCAAAATAAAAGTAAGGGTTTATTCAAATTTCTTAAGGGAGATCGTGGAGGACATGGGCTTCAGCGTGGTTGATGGGGATGCTGACTTCACTGTATGTCCTGACTACATGGAACTTGACTATATAAGGGTGCCCTCACACAGGAACCTCCCCCTGGACCCTGTTAAGAGGGCTCTATTCAGGTACAGGTATCTGGAGAGGAAACTATGTATGAAACCTTAACGTATCAGGGCGGTGTGCATCGCCATGAGGAGATGAAGGAACTTATTGAGGACCTGGGGGGCTTTGTGCTCCAGGAGAACATGCTTCAGATGGACCTGATACTCACCCTGGCGGTACCAATAGATGATGTGGATAAGGTCAGGGAGAAGGCCAGGGAGCTCCTGGGGAAGATCAAGGTGGCCCCCATGGCAGGTACCGAGATAGCCATTGTCTCCCCGACCCTGGCAAGGCACCACCTTCCCCACTCTGCATGTGACATATCAGAGTACCTCAGGAGGTACGGTGCCAAGGATAACATGATAGGACTCGCCCGTGGCGCGGGTAAGGGCATTTCAAGAATATCTGAGGATGAGAAGAGGCTCATAGAGGAGCATGACCTCGCAGTGTTCGCCCTGGGGAGTTTTGAGCAGTGCATAAAGGATAAGGTCCACCTCTTCAGTGACATAAAGATCCCGGTGGTTGTCACCGGCTCCCCCGACGAGATTGACCTCAGGGATCTTCCAGGTGCAGACGCCTACGTTGGAGGACTTGGAAGAATACCCAGGAGGCTGAAGAGGGGAGAGGATATACGAGCGTTAAGGAAGCTTGTGGAGGTTGTTGAGGGACTCCTTGATAAGAGAAGTCGCGATATGGCTGCTGATCCACCTCTGGTCCCATCCATACTTGTGAAGAGCGAGATAGAGAACCAGGTACCTGCCATAAAGGAGGTGTACTCACCGACACCTGTCACCAGTCAGCTTGATGGTGTCCGTGTCAAACTCAACTATGACCGCTACCATGAGGAGATAGCCGACGTGAGGGTATCTGATTACCGGCTGGGGGATATCTCCGAGATCAGGAAGTCCATGATGTATGACTACATCCTGGTGAAGCTCCTCCCTGAGAGTTCAGTGATTCAGTGATTCAGTGATTCAGTGATTCAATGAATACCGGGCGATTCAGCCATGGTTTCAATGGTTCAGTGATTCCATGAAGAGGGAGATCCAGGTCTCTGTTTTCCTCACCTTCATCACACTTGCCTATTACCTTCTAAACAGCCTTGCTCTGGAATTTCTTGGGTTGGGGTTTATCAGCATCCCCCTGACCATCCTTCTCCCGGCATCAATCCTTTTTGAGAGGGAGAGACCGAACCCCATTTCCAGGGTCACCTACATTTTTTCAATGCTGTGGCTGGTCTTTCTGATCTATCTCCTCACGGGCTGGGCCCTAGTTCAGTTTATATGGTTCTTCCTGGATCTTCCATGCTTGAAGATCCTGGCTGTATCATTGGCTGCACTCAGTGTCTCATATGGTGTATTCAGGGCCAGAAAAATTGAGGTTAAGCGTGTTGAGATTCCCTTTCCTGTTGAGGAGAGCTTGAGGTTCGTCCAGCTATCAGACATTCACCTGGGAACGGTACGATCTGCTGGTTTCCTTAAAGAGGTATCCGAGGCTGTCAGGAGGGTTGAAGCGGCAGCGGTTTTAATAACAGGGGACCTTCTGGATGGTTCAAGGCCTGTGGATTCCAGCATTATATCATCCCTTGAAACAGGAGCACCGATATTTTTTGTTTCGGGTAATCATGATACCTATTCGGGTGACTTCAGATCAACTGTTTCTGATGCAGGCATAATGTGTATTGATCAGTCTGTCATCGAATTTGAGGGTATACAGATAATAGGTGTTGGTTATTCTATGGAGAGGCATTCGCTCCCGGCCATACTCGACTTACTTGAATTTGATGAGGATAGGCCAGTGTTGCTCCTCCATCATCTGCCGGTGGACTGGGAGGATGCCAGGGAGCGTGGTGTTGACCTTCAGCTTTCTGGTCACACCCACGGCGGACAGTTCTACCCCTTCAACATCATCGTGGGACTGATGTTCCCATTTCTGAGGGGACTTTATTCTGATTCAGGGGGGTTCCTCTATGTTTCGGAGGGCACAGGTACATGGGGTCCACCTGTACGTCTCGGATCATCCTGTGAGATAACGGTTATTGACCTGGTCCCTTTTAAGGAGATATGATGAGGGGCTTGTGGGACAGCCATTTAGGGAGGGGTCTGGCTTTTCAGCTGATTGCATGGTGCTGGTGCAAAAACTATATATACAAGTTTTGAATATATATTCAAAACATGCCTAGACCGAGAAGATTCAGAAGAATTCTTGGAGAACCCCGTGTGGTCACATTTTCTCCGGAAGCCAGTGACGAGGAGACAGGGGTTGAGATAACCCTCGATGAATTTGAGGCAATAAGGCTGAGGGACTACCATGACATCAAACAGAAAAAGGCCGCTGAGATAATGGGAATATCACAGCCAACATTCCACAGAACCCTGACATCAGCACGGGGTAAAATAGCAGCGGCTCTGGTCGAGGGCAGACCAATAATACTGAAGGGAGGTGATTACATCACAGACAGAAGAAGATACAAATGCATGGACTGCCAGTTCGAATGGATCTCACCTGAAAAGGAATACAAAAAATGTCCGGACTGCGGTTCAGAGAACATAAACGTCGTATCAGCCGAAACAATACCAAGGTTTGGCAGAGGCGGATACGGAAGGGGCTTTGGTGCTGGACGAGGAGCTCCACGTGTCTGCAAATGCATTGAATGTGGATACGAGGCACCTAAAACACCAGGCGTACCCTGCAGAACAGAGAAGTGTCCTAAGTGCGGAGCACCAATGTGCGGCGCCGACTGAACAGGAGGACCATAAAATGAAAATATGTATTCCCGTCATGGAAGAAAGGGGCATGGATTCAAAGGTTTCAGAACACTTTGGAAAAACGCCCCTATTCGCTTTTTATGATGACGAAGTAAATGAACTGGAAATAATAAAAATAGAGGGAAGACACACCGGAGGAAGACTAACACCCGCAGAGATTGTGGTAAATTCCGATGCAGATCTCCTCATATGCACAAATATGGGTTCAAAGGCCATTAACCTTCTCAGAACCCATGGAGTTGATGTTCTGATGGGTGCCAGGGGAACAGTGGCTGAGACACTCAACCTCCTCAAGAAGGGTGAGCTCAGAGAAGATGCAGATCCCTGCAACGGACGTCATTGAGGTGCATCATGACTGAAGATGCTCAAAAACTGGCCATAATGGAACAGGACGTGAAAATCGTGAGGGCCCTGTCCAAAATAAAACATAAAATCGTTGTTATGAGCGGAAAGGGAGGTGTTGGGAAGTCCACAGTAACAGTAAAACTTGCTGAAGAGTTTAGCAGGAATGGTTACAGTGTATGTGTACTTGATGCAGATGTCCACGGCCCTGATATCCCGAAGATGATGCGTGTCAGGGAACCGGAGATCACCCTGACAGGAAATCTTATAAACCCCATACCCACACCAGTGGGTGCAACTGTAATGTCCATAGAGTTTTTCTTACCATCAGAGGACACACCGGTCATATGGAGGGGACCAAAAAAGACAGGAGCCATCAGACAGCTACTTGCAGATGTTAACTGGGAAGGAATCGACGTTTTAATTGTGGATAACCCTCCGGGAACAGGGGATGAGCCACTGACGGTTCTCCAGTCCATTCCTGGCATTGACGGTGTGGTCATAGTCACAACCCCTCAGGAAGTTTCAATCCATGATGTTGAAAAATGTATCAACATGGTTAATCACCTGAAGATTCCAGTCCTGGGAATCATAGAGAACATGTCATATCTCCAGTGTCCAGAATGCGGCAAAAAGGTATTTCTATTCGGTAAAGATGGTGGAAAATATCTTGCAGACAAATTTGATCTCCAGTTTCTGGGTGAAATCCCCTTTGAAACAGGGATATCCGGGGATAATGAATCATCAGCCAGTTCATACATCAACAATGAGATGGTGAAGATCTTCAATAAACTGGCGAAATACCTTAAAGATGGTGGTGCTAATTAATGAAGATAGCAATAGCGTCCTCTGGAACCGATCTGGGATCAGAGGTCAGTAGATTTTTTGGCAGAGCTCCCTATTTCATGATTGTTGAAATGAAGAAGGGTAATATAGAATCCTCCGAAGTCATCGAGAACCCTTCAGCATCAGCTTCAGGAGGAGCAGGTATAAGGACAGCCCAGATAATTGCAAATAATGGCGTGAAGGCAGTTATAGCTTCTTCACCAGGTCCAAACGCATTTGAGGTTCTGAATGAACTGGGCATAAAAATTTACCGGGCAACCGGCACATCAGTTGAGGAGAATCTCAAGCTCTTCACAGAGGGAAATCTTGAGGAGATACGATCACCAGGCAGTGGCCGTGGCAGGAGAAGAAGATAGACACTAAATCCATGATGAGCCGGTGTTTCGATGAAGCCCTTAATGGTAGCAATAACCGGGGGAAAGGGAGGAACAGGAAAATCAACCATAGCATGTTCTCTCGCCATAGCCCTCGCCGATAAATTCAGGGTGCTCCTGGTGGACACAGATGTTGAGTGTCCAGATGACCACATAATCCTGTCCGTGCAGAGAAGAAAAACAGATGAAGTAACTCTTCAGATACCCTCCTTTGATTTTTCAGCTTGCTCCATGTGTGGTAAATGTTCAGAGGTGTGCAGGAAAAATGCAATCGTATTTGTGGAGGGCAGGCACCCAATTCTTGTCAGGGATAGATGCAGTGGCTGTGGGACATGCAGTCTTTCATGCAGAAATAATGCAATAAAGGATGAGGATATGGTCGCAGGATTCCTTTATGATGGCAAACTCCCTGAAAATTATGATGAGAAAATTAGAAGAAATTTCAGGTTACTTTCCGGGGAAACAACTGTGAATATAGAATCAAGCGCACGATTGGTGGACTCACTCATGAAAAATGCGAGAGAGAACCATGATATGGACTTCATAATCATTGACACAGCAGCAGGAGTCCACTGTAATGTTATACATGCCATCATGGATGCTAACCTTGCCTTTGCTGTTACAGAGCCAACACCCTTTGGGAGTCATGACCTGAAGCTGATACTTGAGCTACTTGAGAGGCTGGATGTAACTTCAAGTATTATCCTCAACCGTGCAGGAATCGGTAACGCAGACCCGGTACTCGAGGTTTCCAGAGAAACAGGGAGGCCCATTGTGGCTGAAATAGAATATTCTAAGGATTTAATGGAGGCCTATTCAGGGGGTGAACCCCTTAATGTTCCAGGAATAGATACTGTCGCAGGGTTACTTGAGATGCAGAGGTGTTAATGTGAAGGAGGTATGCATCCTCTCAGGAAAGGGTGGGGCTGGAAAGAGCAGCATAGTGGCTTCAATGGCTGTTCTACTTGCTGATAGAGCAGAAATAATCCTTGGAGACTGCGATGTGGACACACCCAATCTGGCACTCATCATGGGATCTTCAGGGGATGTGGAGTGCGAAACCATAAGGGCCTCTGAAAAGGCATTCTTAATGGCTGAAAAATGCAAATCAAGAAAGAAATGTGTGAGGGTATGCAGATTCAATGCAATAAAATGGAGTGCAAAGAACTCAAAACCTGAAATAAATGAATTTCTCTGTGAAGGATGCGGAGCATGTGCATATATATGCCCTGATAGAGCGATAGACATCAAAGAAGTGGATACAGGAAAGATTTGCTATTTTAAGTCTGATTACGGTTTCCCTGTGGTATCCGGCCATCTTAAAATTGGTGAGAGAGGCTCAGGAAAGATTGTGGATTCTCTGAGGAGAAAGGTCTCTGAAATTGGAAGAGCGGAGGGCATGGATCTGGCTCTCCTGGATTCAGCAGCCGGTATTGGCTGCCCTGTGGTATCATCAGTTAAGGGATGTGACCGGGCCATTATAGTAACGGAACCTACAAAGGCAGCTATAAATGACTCTAAACGTGCAATAGAACTTGTAAGTCATTTTGGGATCCCACACTCCATAATAATCAATAAATATGATTTAAATCATGAGATCGCAGCTGAGATAGAAGATCTTGCAGATAGAAATGAGATACCCATCATGGGAATAATACCCTATGATTTGGCATTTACAGATGCTCTGGTCAACGGATTACCCGCAGTGATCTTCAATCCCCACCTTAAAAAGCTATTTAGGGGGATGGTTGATGAGCTAATGCTAAATATGGGGCTGGCTGACTAAACTCAACCTCCCAGATCAAGTTAATGGTTGATGAGCTAATGCTAAATGGGGCTGAATTGACATGAAAGAGAATGATGGAGCACCACTGAAGGAGGGAGAAACCGCTTCCAAGTATTCGGTAATCATCAACATGATTTTAGTGGTGATAAAGGGGTTTACCGGTTATCTCTCTGGAAATATAGCCCTGATAGCAGATGCTATACATTCCTTTGCGGATGTATTCTCATCAGCCGCCGTATTCATTGGTCTTAAGCTCTCACAGAGAAAACCTGATGAACTATTTCCCTATGGATACCATAGAATTGAAACCCTTGTTTCCCTCCTCGTTTCAGTGCTGATCATAATAACCGGTCTGGAGATAACATGGGACTCCATTATTTACATTTTAAATCCAGCTTCAGAGGTTTCCATGGCCACTGCAAGCCTTGCAGTGAGTTTGATATCGATTGGAGTCTCCTATGCCATTGCATTTTATAAGGTTAGGGTTGGGAGGAGAATCGGTTCAACAGCCCTCCTTAACGATGGAAAGCACAGCTACGTGGATGTCATATCCTCCATTCTTGTCTTCCTAGGGATCCTCGGGGAGTACATGGGGCTTCATGGCTTTCAGGGAATCGCAGGAGTGATAATATCTGTGGTGATAATTTATATTGGGATCAGGCTTGCAAAATATGATGTTCTGACCCTCCTTGATGCATGTATTGACCGTGATTCCATTGAAGTCATAAAGAAGACGGTCTTATCGGTCCCAGGTGTTGAGGGGGTTCATGATATCAGAATAAGAAGATCTGGACCCTACCTCTTTGGCGAGCTGCATATTGAACTTGAAAGGGGCCTGCCTGTGGATAAGATAGAGGGGATCATTTCTCAGATAAACTCCCGGGTTAAGGAGGTTCTCCCATCCATTGACCACCTCACGGTACAGCCGGAGACAGTTAAAAGGGAGGAGGTTGTGGTTGCGGTGCCGCTTGCAGATAACCATGGAATGGAATCCAGAATCAGCACCCACTTTGGAAGGGCAGACTCCTTCCTTATTGCAAGAACCAGGAGGGGTGAGATACTCGATTACAGGATAATTGAAAATTCCGGGAAATCACTTAGAACAAAGAGGGGGATTCGAGCTGCTGAGCTCCTGAAAGATGAGAATATTGACGTTCTGGTGATCGAAAAATTATCAGAGGGTCCAGAACTTCTTTTTTCGGATTATCTTCTTGGAAAAGTACCTCCAGAGGGATCATCCCTTGAGGAGGTCATTAAAAATGCATCCATGAAATTTTCAGAGTGATAAACCTCCGAATCCATCACAGCTTTCCCTTGAGCATCCGGTAACGGTTCTTATATGCTCCTGCTGCTGACGAACCTCCTCAGTTATTGACTTTAAAAGCCTGGACGTCATGGGGACCGGCACACTTCGGAATACATAGGATTCCAGGAGTAAATTGAAGGCCCTCTCCTCTGCCAGACTATCAAATCGCCTGTTACTGGACTTCATGAATACCGGGTTTTCATCCTCAGGGAGTTCCATGACCTCCTCACCGAGTTCAGTACCGGGCAGTGGCTCGGCTATGCTCACGAAGTAGTCATCCAGCATGAGTTCATCTGCAAGTTCAAGGGTCTCCTGGTAGTCATCATCGTCCTCACCAGGGTAACCGACGATGAAGGAGCCTGCAACTTTTAAGTTGTACTCCCTTGCAAGTTCAACGGCCTCAACAACCTGATCAGGGGTTATGCCCTTCTTCATCTTCCTGAGCATTCTCCTGCTCCCGGATTCTATACCATAGAAGACCCATCCATTCGTGTACTCTGATATGGCATCAAGAATCTCTGGGCTGACCATATCGACCCTTATATCCGGCACGGTGAGGTTTCTACTGCCGGTGACCTCACTTATGCACCTCAGAAGATCCCTGAAGGCTTCCTCATCAATACCCCTGAATTTGCTGCTGCCATAGAGGGTGCCTGTACCTCCACTTATGGCGAACCTCCTGGCACCCGATGACTTCAGTTCCCGGACCTCCATGATTATGTCCTTTAGGGGCCTGCTCCTCACATTTCTGCCAAAGAATTCAGGGACCTGACAGAAGGTGCAGTTACCGGGACATCCCCTGTGGGTTTCAATGTAGACACTGGCACCCCGTATATCCTCCCTGGAGATATCACCTGGAACAAGGGGTAGGGGCCTCTCCATGGGGCAGGGTGATGATTCACTGACCACAATTCCCTCCGGTGATCTGAAGGCTGCACCGGGGACATCCTCTGGTTTACAATTTCCAGCTGCAAGCTCCATCACAGGACCGACCTTGTCCTCACCCTCACCCATCACCACGAGGTCCACATCGAGGTACCTGAATACCATCTCAGGGTCTATGCTGACCGGACCCCCCACCACCCTGAAGCCGCCCATTTTATTAATAATATCCCTGTATCTCAGGAGGTGGATGGTGGACTGAAGGCTTATGAATACGATCTCTGATTTAACACCATCAAATCCCTTTCTGATTTCAACCCTGTGTCCAAGGTCCCTAAGGGCTCCTGCAATGAGCATTGAACCGTAATTGTAGTGTTCAGGTGTTACAACAGTTACACGACTCATTCAGAAGCACCAAAGAAATTTATTGCCTGTATGAGTTCATAGAAGGCTTCCATCTCCCTCTCGATCACGTCATACTCTGAGAGGGTGCCACTCATCTCCCCATCAACCGTCAACCTGTCAGGGCCCCTCACAACGATCCGGTCGACACCGTCACGGCTGAGAACCTCCCTGGCCTGCATGTCATGCACAAAGGCCCTTCCAGGGATTATGACTGTTTCCCTCAGATCGCCGGGATCCACCTCCTCAAGGTCCCTGAGGGTTATGAGGCAGGCTATGTCCTTATTGACACCAACAACGTTCACCAGGTCATCAGCCCCAAGGTTGTGTATTATCCTCCTTATGTAGGGTGCTGCAATGGATCCGGTGATTATGGTGGCCTCGCCCTGAATCTCAGGGAGGATTTCAAGGTATTCCCTGCTTGAATCAGCTGCAAGGACAAAGGGCGTGCCGTTCTGGGGGTCACAGACCGGGGTTCCGGTCACACGGAGATTGAATTCCCGGTCAATTGCCCTCACAAGTTCTTCAAATTCAGAGACGGTGTGGGGCTCCACGCCCTCAATGATGGGCTCATTTCCAAGTATGAGGCCCTGGTGTTCATAGTTGGCGAATCTCATCATGATGAAACCGGTGGCACCCCACTCCTCGAGTCTCGCGCATGTTTCAAGGAGGTCATCGCCATCGTTTACCCCGGGTATTATCACAGATGCTGCATGGACCTCACAGGACTCACAGAATATCCTGAGGGCCTCAAGGGGCCCCTGGAAGGCATTTTCATCCCGCATCCACTCACGCCTCAGATCAGGGTTTGCTGAGAACACGGTGAAGGTGACCTCATCAACACCATTTTCAATGAGCCTCGAGGCGATTCCTGGGTCATCTATCCCCTTCCCGCTTGTGTAACCAAGATGTATGGGGATTCCGAATTCACCAAGACCTGCTGTGAGTTCCTCAAGGTGGGGGTAGCAGCTCACATCCCCTCCGCCGCTGATGTTTATCTTCACGTCCCTATCCTGAAAATTCCCCATCATGAGAGTTGTCTGCACGTTGCCCATGACAAGAAAGGGGGGCAGGAATTCATTACCAATCTCTGCAACACCCTTTCCACAAGTTTCACATCCAACCCTACCTGGTGAACAGTTTTTACACCCAAATGCTTCAAATTCACCAACTTTACGGAAGTAGCAGTACCTGCAGAATCCCCTGCAGTCCTTTCCAGGTATACCACCTAAATCAGCTATTATCTGCATGTCACTCTCTCTGTGGAGAGCTCTAAATATAATTTATTACCGGCTCTGGACCCATGGGGCAGTGACTGTGAATGACCAGAGGATGATTATTATTACTCCCTGCTGATGATACTCTGCTTTGGGATGATCACAAAAATCAACGCCACCATATAAAAAATCCAGAAAACCCAAAAAAAGGTGTTTTTACATATAAAGCTTTCGACTTGATTCAGAAAGAAATCTTAATTAATTATAATCAAGTTAAATATGCATCGTATACTAAGACGGGTGTTTTAACACCCTCCAAGGGCCTTATTGCCTTTTCCAAAAAGGGGGGTCCTGGATGTTTAGTATACGGAAATGATTGTTAGGAGGGAAAAAATGGCGAAGTTTGAGGATAAGGTCGACTTGTACGACGACAGAGGCAACCTCGTCGAAGAACAGGTGCCATTAGAAGCTCTGAGCCCACTTAGAAACCCCGCCATTAAAAGCATTGTGCAGGGGATTAAGAGGACAGTGGCTGTGAACCTTGAAGGTATAGAAAACGCCCTGAAGACAGCTAAGGTCGGCGGACCTGCCTGTAAGATAATGGGCCGTGAACTCGACCTCGACATAGTCGGGAACGCCGAGTCAATAGCAGCCGCTGCAAAGGAAATGATACAGGTGACCGAGGACGACGACACAAAGGTCGAGCTCCTTGGCGGAGGTAAAAGGGCACTCGTACAGGTCCCAAGTGCAAGGTTCGATGTTGCAGCAGAATACTCTGCAGCACCACTCGTAACCGCCACAGCATTTGTCCAGGCCATAATCAACGAATTTGATGTTAGCATGTACGATGCTAACATGGTTAAAGCAGCCGTTCTGGGAAGATACCCACAGTCTGTGGAGTACATGGGGGCAAACATAGCAACAATGCTGGACATTCCACAGAAACTGGAAGGCCCAGGATACGCACTGAGGAACATCATGGTGAACCATGTTGTTGCAGCCACACTCAAAAACACACTCCAGGCAGCAGCACTATCAACCATACTCGAACAGACAGCAATGTTTGAGATGGGTGACGCTGTAGGAGCATTTGAGAGGATGCACCTCCTTGGACTTGCATACCAGGGAATGAACGCAGACAACCTGGTCTTTGACCTTGTTAAGGCCAACGGTAAGGAAGGTACCGTGGGTTCAGTCATAGCAGACCTGGTTGAAAGGGCCCTGGAAGATGGTGTCATAAAGGTTGAGAAGGAACTCACAGACTACAAGGTCTACGGCACAGACGACCTTGCAATGTGGAACGCCTATGCAGCAGCCGGGCTCATGGCAGCCACAATGGTTAACCAGGGTGCAGCAAGGGCAGCACAGGGTGTATCATCAACCCTGCTCTACTACAACGACCTCATAGAATTCGAAACAGGACTACCAGGTGTTGACTTCGGTAAAGTGGAAGGTACCGCTGTAGGATTTTCATTCTTCAGCCACTCCATCTACGGTGGAGGTGGACCAGGTATCTTCAACGGAAACCACATCGTTACAAGGCACAGTAAGGGATTCGCCATACCATGTGTGGCAGCTGCAATGGCACTTGACGCAGGAACCCAGATGTTCTCCCCAGAAGCAACCTCTGGACTCATAAAAGAAGTATTCAGCCAGGTTGACGAGTTCCGAGAACCACTCAAATATGTTGTGGAGGCAGCAGCTGAGATTAAAAACGAAATTTAAATAATCTCTCAGAACTGGGGGCAAAAAACCAATGGACGTTCAGATATTTCCACACCGGCTACTAGGGGCTGACACCACCGAGAAACTCCTTAACCGCCTTGAGGACATCAGCGGCGTTAAGAGAATGGTGATACATGGACAGCGCCTGCCACCAGAGGACCACCCTGACAGACGCATAATCAGCGTTAAAGGTCATGAATTCGAGCTTCAGGTGAAAACAGGCCGAGTACTCCTTGAGATAGAGGACGAGGACACAATAGCTGACATCAAAAGGGTCTGTGAGGATCTCCTGCCCTTTGGATACGATGTTACTCCTGGAAAATATATAAGGACGCAGAAGACAGTGACGGATGAGATAAAGTATGGTGAGGACCTTGATAAGGTGCCGGAGGAACTAATAGGTCTCACAGACCAGAACGCCCGGCTCAGTGAAAGGGCCACCATAATAAAAAGGAAAAAGGAGCATTAGATGATCGGAAAGTGCACTCACGTTGTTGACTGCAGAGAAACAATGGGAATGGGTGAAGGGGGAGGAATAGCCCAGAGGGGCACCTTCGCCCAGTGTGGAAGTGAAGTCCTTGCAGTGGCAATGTCACCTGGCAGACGCCACATCACAAAGCCTGTCTGCGAGATAACATTCGCCCTCAGGGAAGCCAACATAATGACCAGCACCATAGTCCTGAATGCAGGTGCAGGAGTACCGCAGGACGCTCCAAGCGCTGGAGCAGGAAGTCTCTTCGGTCTGACACCGGCTGAAGTCGAGCAGATGAAGAGGCACAAACTCCTGGTCGTACACCTTGGAGGAGTCAAAAATCACATTACCTACAAGGCGCGCCTCATACTCAGGAACGTCGACAGACCATGCATAATCATCTGCGAATACCCCGTGGACTTCGAGGACTTTGCAAAGATAGGTGTAAGGACAAGGGCTGTCATGCCAGATGAACCAAAAACAAAGGGCACCATCGTTGACATTGTGAGTGGAGTCATAAGAGGAGAAACCTGTCCCCAGGAAAAACTTGATGAGATTATAAGAAAGGTTAAGTTAGCATTAGGAGGTGCATGATATGGCACAATACTATCCCGGAACAAGTAAGGTTGCTCAGAACAGAAGGAATTTCTGTAACCCTGAATACGAACTCGAAAAGCTGAGAGAAATCTCAGATGAAGATGTAGTAAAGATTCTGGGTCACAGGGCCCCAGGGGAAGAATATCCAAGTGTTCACCCACCACTGGAAGAGATGGATGAACCAGAGGACGCAATAAGAGAAATGGTTGAACCAATAGACGGTGCAAAGGCCGGTGACAGGGTCCGATACATACAGTTCACAGACTCAATGTACTTTGCTCCAGCACAGCCATACGTACGATCAAGGGCATACCTCTGCAGGTACAGGGGTGCAGACGCAGGTACACTCTCAGGACGTCAGATCATCGAGACCAGGGAGAGGGACCTTGAAAAGATATCCAAGGAACTCCTTGAAACAGAATTCTTTGACCCTGCAAGATCAGGTGTCAGAGGTAAATCTGTCCACGGACACTCACTCCGTCTCGACGAAGACGGTATGATGTTCGACATGCTGAGAAGGCAGATCTACAACAAGGACACCGGCAGAGTCGAAATGGTCAAGAACCAGATCGGTGACGAACTCGACGAACCCGTGGACCTTGGTGAACCACTGGATGAGGAAACCCTCATGAACAAAACAACCATCTACCGTGTGGATGGTGAAGCCTACCGTGATGATACAGACGCCGTGGAGATCATGCAGAGGATCCACGTTTTAAGATCACAGGGAGGGTACAACCCAGAATAATCCGGGGGAGGTGTAGATTATGGCTGACAAATTGTTCATAAATGCTTTAAAGAAAAAATTTGAAGAATCCCCTGAAGAGAAGAAAACCACATTTTACACACTTGGTGGCTGGAAACAGTCCGAGCGAAAAACCGAGTTTGTGAACGCTGGTAAAGAAGTGGCAGCAAAGAGGGGCATACCCCAGTACAACCCTGACATAGGTACTCCGCTGGGTCAGAGGGTACTCATGCCCTACCAGGTCTCAACAACAGACACCTTCGTTGAAGGTGACGACCTCCACTTCGTAAACAACGCTGCCATGCAGCAGATGTGGGACGACATAAGAAGAACCGTTATAGTTGGTTTAAACCATGCCCACGCCGTTATAGAAAAGAGGCTGGGTAAGGAGGTCACACCAGAGACCATAACCCACTACCTGGAAACAGTGAACCACGCAATGCCCGGTGCAGCTGTCGTCCAGGAACACATGGTGGAAACCCACCCAGCACTGGTGGCAGACAGCTACGTCAAGGTCTTCACAGGTAACGATGAAATCGCAGATGAAATTGACCCTGCATTCGTCATAGACATCAACAAACAGTTCCCAGAGGACCAGGCAGAAACCCTCAAGGCAGAGGTTGGAGACGGAATCTGGCAGGTCGTCAGGATCCCAACCATAGTCTCAAGGACCTGTGACGGTGCAACAACCTCACGATGGTCCGCCATGCAGATAGGTATGTCCATGATCTCAGCCTACAAACAGGCAGCAGGTGAAGCCGCAACAGGGGACTTCGCATACGCTGCAAAACACGCTGAAGTTATACACATGGGTACATACCTGCCTGTGAGACGTGCAAGGGGTGAAAACGAACCTGGTGGTGTGCCATTCGGTTACCTTGCTGACATCTGTCAGAGCTCAAGGGTCAACTACGAGGACCCTGTCAGGGTGTCACTTGACGTTGTGGCAACCGGTGCAATGCTCTACGACCAGATCTGGCTTGGCTCATACATGTCAGGTGGTGTAGGATTCACCCAGTACGCAACAGCAGCCTACACAGACAACATCCTCGACGACTTCACCTACTTCGGTAAGGAGTACGTGGAGGACAAATATGGACTCTGTGAGGCACCAAACACCATGGACACAGTCCTGGACGTTGCGAGTGAGGTCACATTCTACGGACTTGAACAGTACGAGGAATACCCTGCACTCCTCGAAGACCAGTTTGGTGGATCCCAGAGGGCCGCAGTCGTTGCAGCTGCAGCTGGATGTTCCACAGCCTTCGCAACAGCAAATGCCCAGACAGGTCTCAGCGGATGGTACCTCTCAATGTACCTGCACAAGGAGCAGCACTCCAGGCTCGGATTCTACGGTTACGACCTCCAGGACCAGTGTGGTGCATCCAACGTCTTCTCAATAAGGGGCGACGAGGGACTGCCACTGGAGCTTCGTGGACCTAACTATCCAAACTACGCCATGAACGTGGGTCACCAGGGTGAATACGCCGGTATATCACAGGCACCACACGCTGCCCGTGGAGACGCCTTCGTGTTCAACCCACTGGTGAAAATAGCATTTGCAGACGACAACCTCGTCTTCGACTTCACCAACGTACGTGGCGAGTTCGCCAAAGGTGCTCTGCGAGAGTTCGAACCAGCCGGTGAAAGAGCACTCATAACACCTGCAAAATAGATTAACGAAGGTGCATTGCACAAACTTTTTAAGTGTAATGCACCTAATTTTTTTTATTCAAAAAAATAAAAGGAGGAAGAAATATGGACCCTATGATAACAGGTTTAGGTGTTGTAGCTCTCATGGGTGCAGCTGCAACCATAGCAGGAGCCGCAGAGGACTTAGAGTCTGACGTAGGATCCCAGAGTAACCCCAACTCACAGGTTCAGCTGGCACCACAGATGGGACACCTGCACCGTATAATCAACAAGGCCGTTTCAGGGGAACCCGTTGCCTACGGGACCTGGTGCGGAATTGCTGGTTCAGTTGCATATGTGCTGATGCAGTCAATGCAGCTGCCTGTGATAATGGCAATTGCAGTTGGCGCTGTAATCGCCGCAATGGTACACACAACCTACGCTGTAACATCCCACATGGGACGAATTGTTAGCCAGTCCCAGTTCAACCAGCCACTCTTCATGGACATGCTGGTTCAGCACTTAGGCCCAATTGCAGGGCATGGATTTATTGTGACATTCTGTATTGTAGGATTATCATACCTCATGACACTACCAATCCCTGGCTTTGCACACCCATTCCCGCTGCCACTTCTGGCAGTGCTCTGGGGTATAACAATAGGTGCAATCGGTTCATCAACAGGGGACGTCCACTACGGTGCTGAAAGGGAGTACCAGCAGTACCCCTTCGGTGGAGGTATCCCGGTTGCGATTCACGGTGACATAACAACAAAGGCAGAGCTGGGTGCAAGGAACTCAATGGACGTTGTTCACTTCTGTGCAAAGTACGGCGGACCCTTAACAGGATTCGCATTCGGTGCAATCGTATTCCTCAGCTTCTGGAACACAATAGTCTTCGGTATAACCGGCGGAATAATATCCGGCCTCATAATAGTCTTGTTACTGATAATCCTCAACAACAGACTTGAAGTCTTTGCAAGAAACAGATATGGACCATACAAGGAGGATGAATAGATGGATCCATTACTACTGATAGGAGCTATAACCGCTGGAGGAGTACTCATAGGTGGAGGTGTTCACTTCGTACCTGTGGGTGGTGCGCCAGCAGCTATGGCAACAGCCACAGGAGTGGGTACCGGTACAGCAATGCTTGCTGCAGGTGCAGGTTTAACAGGACTCATAACAGCTGCAGCCATGACCGGACAGTCCCCACTCATGATAATGGCTGCTGGAGCCGTTGGTTCAATGCTCATGATAGGTATCACCATGCTTGTGGGTAACCTCATCTATGTATATGGTGTGGGTACAGTTCCTGTATCTGCAAAGGTGGCTGTGGACCCCCTAACAGGCATGGAACAGGAAAAATACGTCACACCAGGTACCGAGGGTCATGGTCTACCAACCGTCTGTTTTGTCAGCGGTATAATCGGGGGAGCCCTCGGTGGAATAGGTGGTGGGCTCATATACTGGGCACTCAACGAAGCCCTTAAGACCCTTTCATATGGTGCAATTGGCGCTGCAGGTGTTGCAGCAATCTTCGCCGTCGGTATATTCTTCATAAACGCGGTTATTGCATCATATAACATTGGAGGTACCATAGAAGGTTTCCACGATCCTAAATTCAAGAGGATCGGAAGGGGAATAGTGGCATGTCTCATAGCCTCCATTGTTGCAGGCGCCCTTTCAACATTACTCGTATATGGAGGTGTCTTCTAATGTCAGTAGCAGCAGGAGGACCGGCCGGTGCAGCCATACCTGAAAGCAGGCTCATGGCACTCGGAATAATCGGTGGACTGGGAGGCATATACGCATCAACGGTTAACCCGGTCATAGGCCCCGTTTTCGCATCCCTGGGAGCTGTCTGCGCAATCATATGGGGTGCAGACGCCATAAGAAGGGTTGCAAGTTACGGTCTGGGTACCGGTGTCCCATCAATAGGTTACATGTCAGTTTCAATAGGTATAGTCGGTGTTGTCGCCGGACTCGCATCAGTGTTCACGCTACCTGCACTGGCAGCACCAGTCGTCGGACTCATACTCGCCATGATACTGGGTGTCGTCGTGGCCGTACTCGGTAAGAAGATAGTTAAGATGAAAATCCCGATCCTTGAGAAATGCACAGCTGAGATTTCAGGGGCAGCAGCTCTCTCAGTGCTTGGATTTTCAGCGGCCATTGCAGGCAGCTACACCATGCAGGCGGTTCTAACATCAGTCATAGCAACAGGATTCATAGGTCTGCTCTTCATACTCAACACAATGGCAATCCAGCACCCATTCAACGCCTGTCTGGGACCAAACGAGAACCAGACAAGGACACTCAAGCTGGCAGCATCAACAGGATTCATATCAATGGCCATTGCTGGCCTCCTTGGAATAGGACTGAACCCTGGCTGGTGGCTGGTTTCACTGGTGGGTGCACTCTGCTGGGTCGTGGCCTTCAAGTCATTCGTGAGCGCATCCTTCGAGGAAGCCGCATCCGTGAAATGGTCAGGTCTCTGGCCTAAGGAGGAAGAGCAGTAGGAGGCTTTAAAAATGGAAATGTTACCACTTGTTAAGATCGCTCCGGAATACAACCTGACCCTTGATCCTTCCACCGGTATGATAGGGGCTGCTCTCGGAAGGGAAGTTATAATATTATCCATGGATGAGATAAACGAACAGATAGCAGAATTAGAGGCTACAGCAGATGATCTGATTAACTCACTGGACCCAACAACCACCCCACTGGATTCCTATCCTGGAAGGGAGGGAGTGTACCTCACAGCAGGTAAACTCACCAACATGGTTTACGGGTTCATTCTTGGTCTGATCATCCTGTTTGCCCTGCTCTTATAGGAGGTGTTATGAGTGGTTGAAAAGAAATCACCTGCTGAAGGATGGCCTGTGGTCAACGGGGACTACATCGTGGGTGACCCCGAAAGTCCTGTGGCTGCCACCACCCTTGCCTCACACATAGAAGACGTACCAGTGGAGGCCGGCGCTGCCATCGCAGGGCCATGCAAGACAGAGAACCTCGGTATCGAAAAGATGATCGCCAACCTCATATCAAACCCCAACATCAGGTTCCTTATACTCTGCGGTTCAGAGGTCCAGGGACACATCACAGGACAGAGTATTGAGGCCCTCCACCAGAACGGTGTGGACCCTGATAAGAGGAACATCATCGGTGCAACAGGTGCCATTCCCTACATAGAGAACATACCAGATGAGGGTATTGAGAGGTTCCAGAAACAGCTGGAAATCGTCAACCTCATAGACGTTGAGGACGCCGACGCCATCAAAGCCAAGGTCAAGGAGTGCATTGAAAAGGACCCAGGCGCATTTGAAGAAGAGGCAATGGTCATAAAGGTTGAAGAAGGCGGAGAAGAAGAGGAAGGCGAAGAAGTCAAGCCTGTGGCACCAGAAACAGCACTCATCGAGGCCAGGATGAGGAACATCCAGACACAGGTTAAAATGATAGGTTCCACCAACAGAATGTTCGCAGGTATGTACTCAGGTAAGGTTCAGGGTATAATGATAGGCCTTGCATTCACCCTGACACTGGGCATACTGCTACTGGTCTAGGGAGGCTTCCAGATGATTATACTATCCAACAAACCGAATATACGTGGCATTAAGCGTGTTGTAGAGGACATAAAATACCGGAACCAGCTCATCGGTAGAGATGGCAGGTTATTCGCAGGTCTGATAGCCACAAGGATTTCAGGTATAGCCATCGGATTCCTCCTGGCTGTCCTCCTTGTCGGTGTACCTGCAATGATGAGCATATTAGGGGTGATCTGATGTCAGAGGAAGATAAAACCACAATACCCCGCGTACTTGTCTCTGCTGATGAATTCAACAAGGCAAATGAGAGGCTCGATGATATCGAGGAAAAGGTGGAATTCACCGTAGGTGAATATTCACAGAGAATAGGACAGCAGATCGGTAGAGATATAGGTATTTTATATGGTATTGTGATAGGTCTGATTATCCTTGCAGTAACAAACATACTGTTTGCAGGACTGTTAAAAGGACTTTTAAAATCCCTATTCGGACTATAACTTGGAGGTTTACATATGTTTAGGTTTGATAAGGAACAGATCGTACTGGATATAGCTGGAACCAAAATTGGTGGTCAGCCAGGAGAGTACCCAACTGTTTTAGCAGGAACAATATTCTATGGTGGACACAGCATCATCGAGGATGAGAAGGCAGGTGTCTTTGACAAGGACAAGGCAGAAGCCCTCATAAAGACCCAGGAAGAGATGTCTGATGTCACAGGTAACCCGCACATCGTCCAGACCTTCGGTCAGACACCAGAAGCAATTGTCAAGTATCTTGAATTTGTGGGTGATGTGACAGACGCACCATTCTTCATAGACTCAACATCCGGTGAGGCAAGGATTGCAGGTGCCAACTACGCCAGTGAAGTTGGACTTGAGGACAGGGCAATCTACAACTCAGTCAACATGGCCGCTGATGAGGCAGAACTTGAGGCTCTCAAGGAAACAAAACTCTCAGCTTCAATTGTCCTCGGATTCAACCCAATGGACCCCACAGTTGATGGTAAGATTGGAATCTGGGAAGACGGTGCAGGCACAATAGACAAGGGTCTTCTTGAAATGGCTGCTGAGTGTGGTATCGACAAGTACCTCATGGACGTGGCTGTAACACCACTCGGTCAGGGTGCCGGTGTGGCTGTGAGGACATCCTTTGCAGTCAAGAGCAAATGGGGTTACCCTGTTGGTAGTGGTATACACAACGTGCCATCAGCCTGGGACTGGCTACGTGAATACAAGAAGGACCACAAGGAGGCCTGGCCTGTCTGTGACGTTGGATCCAACCTGATCCAGCAGATGGCCGGTGGTGACTTCGTCCTCTACGGTCCAATAGAAAACGCCAAAATGGCCTTCCCTGCCTGTGCAATGGCTGACATATTCATAAGTGAAGCAGCCAAGGACATAGGCACAGAGCCAGTGGAAGATCACCCATTCTTCAAACTGCTCTAGGAGCAGTTAAACCATTTAATTTTTTTTCAACATCTTTAATACTAAAATGTTCATTTTTATTATAACAATCTTTAAATACAAGAAAACGGCAACATATTTCCGACACAAACTTTTAAGTGCCAGTATTCAATTATTATACTGGTCTTGAGGGTATTGAAGAAATTCTTCAGTGGTGATAACTTGCTTGAAAGGGTATTGATTCTCATAGTGGGCCTTGTGGCCTCCTTGATACTGGTTATAAAATCTGCGGATCTATTCGTTGATAACCTGGTTGACCTTGGATCCTCCCTGGGGATATCTGAGGTCATACTCGGTGTTACTGCATCTGCCATCGGGACATCCCTCCCTGAATTCGGTTCAGCCCTCATAGCATCCCTGTCCGGGAGTACAGATATAGGGGTGGGATGTGTTATAGGCTCAAACATATGGAACATTGCAGGGATCCTGGGGATATCCTCTGTGGTGGCTGGGATCATAGAGACCAACGCCGACGGTCTTAAGAGGGATTTCAGCGCAACCCTTGTAACGGGTCTGATTCTTCTATTTTTCATGTTCTTCGGAAATATAGGTAAAATTGCAGCACTTGTAATGGTCCTAACCTATGCTGTTTATCTCTGGCGCCTCATAAAGGCCCAGAAGACCTATTCAGATGAAAATTCAGGTAAAAATGAAAGAGAACCCCTTGACCTAAAAAAGCTTGCCCTCACAGTCGTGGGATTTGCAGGTCTTGTTATAGGCTGCCGGATACTTGTGTACACCGGAGTTGAACTGGCAGACATCGCAGGAATACCTGCCATGATAATGGGACTCTTCACACTGGCCATAGGCACCAGTATACCGGAACTCGTGGTCACACTGTCATCTGCGGTGAAGGGACTCCATGAACTCTCAATAGGCACAGTCCTTGGAAGCAACACCTTCAACATACTTGTGGGCATAGGTGTACCGGCCCTCATAGCACCTGTACCCGTCGAGAGACTGTCCCTCACCTTTGATGCACCGGTGATGATACTTGTCACTGTGCTCCTTGTCCTCCTTATAAGGCAAGGGGACATGAAACTTAAGAGGACTGGCGGCATAGTTTTACTTGCAGTGTACATATCATATGTTATTATGAGACTTTTTGTACTGGCGTGATTGAAATGTACAGGAAAATTCTGGTTCCAACAATGGGAGAATACATGGATGAACTCATAGAGCACACCCTCGACCTCCTCCATGGGAGGGAAGCAGAGGTCATATGTCTATACGTGGTTGACACGGCGGTACCATTCCTCACACCCAAGAAAGTCAAGGAGATGATGGTTAAGGAGCTGACCCAGAGGGGTAATGAGATACTGAGGGACATGGAAAAGGGACTAACAGGCCCAGAAAACCCCAATGTCAGTTTCAGGGCCGTTATGCGTGAGGGTGACCCTGCAGATGAGATAGTTAAAGTTGCAGAGGAGGAGGATGTCGACGTCATAGTGATGGGTACAGGTAAGAGCCTGGTTGACAAACACCTCCTTGGAAGTGTATCAGAGAAGGTGGTACACTACGCACCCTGCACAATTCACCTGGTGAGGACAGTCTAACAACAAACCCTCACCCACCAGACTTTCTCGGGTGAAGATCCCCTTTAAACCTTTTATTCTTTTTCATCTGACCCTATTCATAAGATTTATATTAACTCCCCAGATACAATATTACATTAAATCAGGGGGTAATCATTTGTCATTTTTGAGCAGATTATTCGGTCCCAAGCCCATTATAGCAAAAAGCAGATTCATAACAATAGAGGATACTAAAACAGCACCCTTTACCAAGAAGACGGTGGGGTCAGGTTACTCAATGCGCCCGGATGTATACTACATTGTTGCCTCAGTGGAGCTCGGCAACACAACAACAAAGTGCATTCTCACAGCCACCAACCTCAACACCAGCAGGACCTACCTCCTTGACAAGACCGTCAAGATGACCCGTGACATAAGACCCCCACGGGAGAGAGAGGAGGTCTTTGGCAAGACAGTCTGGGGTGTTGAGCTCACAAAGGAGGCTGTCTCTGAACTCGTAAGAGACACGATACTTGAATCCCTCAGAAGGGCGAAGGTTGACATTGAAAGGGACCTCGACTTTGTTGTAAGATCCACCGGTGTAACAGCAGGTTTCGGGTCACCCGAGGAGGTGGGTAAACTCATAATAGCCCTGGCAGACGGCTGCCTTGCAGCAGGTATACCCCCCAGGAAGATGGCGCCCGCCCTCTCAAAGGAAAACATCCCCGAACGCCTCAGAGAATTCTGCTACCTCGACCGTGTAATATTCGACGGTGCAGTGGCAAGCGTTATACCTCCGACGGGCAGGGAGGTTGTTGCAAACGAGATGGAGGGAGAACTTGTAACAGCAGGCATCAAGGTCGGTTCAAAGTGGACAAATGTGGACTACAGGAACCCCTGCGTCTCCCTGGACTTTGGAACAACCCTGGCAGGCCGAATAGTCAATGCGGATGAACCCTACGCAAGGACCGTCGGGAACTTCTGCGGACTTGCAGGCGCAATACCGGACGCCATAATCAGGGGTACCGAGATGGTGGACTGCAGGGGCGGAGCAGCACTTGACCTCTACAAGAAATCCATCCTCAAGGGGGCCAACTGGAAGAAGGCCAGGAGGCATGCCGAGAGGATACATGATGAAATAATCGACATCCGGAAGGTCCCTGCAAACAGAAAAAGATTCGGAACGGTCCCCGTGGATACAGAGGCCGCCTACAGCGCAGGCACCACACTCATAGGATGTGACGCAGGTAAAAATGGTGATAAGCTCCCTGAACTAACAGAAATCGGCCACAGCATATACCAGGAGGATGGTATACACACCCTCTTTGCAACACTGGACCATGTCAGCGCACTCATAGCAAAGAGGCTCATAGATGAGGCCTTCGAGGAGGGTGTCATTGAGGAGGGTTCGGTCCTCGGTGTCACAGGCAGGGCCGGAATCACAGGCACAAAGCCCAGTCTAATACTTGAATATGTGAAGGACCGCTTCAGGGACTGTATATTTGTCTCAGATGCCCTGGCCATGGGTGCAGCGGTCATGGCAAGGTGCATGAACTCCATGGGGACACCCCACAAGCCCCTGGGAGGAAGGCAGAACGGCCCGTGCATCCTCGGAATGAGGAGAAAGTTGCAGTCAAGAAAGGAAGATAAATGGATTGAATAGGATGATGGCACTTGTAATGGCCGGTGGAAGGGGCACAAGGCTAGCTATCGACTGTGAAAAGCCCCTCCTTGAGGTAGCAGGACGACCCATGATAGACCATGTCCTCGAGGCCCTGGAGTCTGCCACCGGTGTTGATGGGATAATCGTGGTAACAAGCCCACACACCCCCATGACAGAGGATCATGTTAGGGGAAGACACCCCATATTCAGAGCATCGGGCGGAGGTTATGTGGAGGATCTCAGGGAGGTTCTCTCACACCTTGAGGAATCATACCATGAGCCCCTCCTTGTCATCAACTCTGACCTCCCACTTGTGAGGCCATCAACCATTGACTGGATAATATCCAGCTACCATTCATGCCCGGAACCTGCCATGTGTGTCGCAGTACCAGATGACCTGTGCAGAAGGCATGGACTTGATTTTTCAGGGTCCCTGGATGGATTAGTACCCTGCGGGGTAAATATATTAATGAGTAAAAACAGAGTACAAGAACAGAGGATCCTTGAGGCTTCCATGCTGGAGCTCGCGGTTAACATAAATAGCTGCAGGGATTTGAAGGTTCTGGAGAAGATTTTAGGTGAGATTGATGGAAGAGAAGAAGCTCATAAAAGGGGAAGAGAAGTACTGGAGTGAGATAAAGGGATACCAGGTCGCCACCAACAATGCACGCATCCTGGGGGAGCTTGAAGAACTCATAATCAACGATAAAACAGGTAAGATAACCGACGTGGTTATCAAGGTGGACAGCGGTAGAAACGTGACAGTCAAGGGGGCCAAGAAGAAGGGCGACTACCTCCTGGTACCATTCGGGAAGGTTGAAAAGGTCGGTGAATTCATAATAATCGCAGAATAACTATTTTTTCCTCTAATTATCCTTTCCGGGTTATATCCTCAGAGTAGAGGCTTGTACTTTCTTTCAGTTAAAGAAGTTCCAGGATTACCCAAAAATAAAAAAATTCGCTGGATTTACATGCCCTTGAGGCTCATATCCAGCATTCTCTTGGTTTCAGCCGCAAGTTCGGGTGGAAGGCCGGTTATATCCATACTCAGGAAGCCCCTCACAATCATGGATGCTGCCTCCTCCTCGGTAAGACCCCTTGAGGTGAGGTACATGACCTCCTCCTCGGCTATCTTACCGACAGCGGCCTCATGGGACATCTCGAGTTCAGTGGCGCTACCCTCAAGTTCAGGGACAGCGTATATCATTGAGTCATCTGAGAGCACAAGACCGTGGCATTCAAGGTGACCCTTAACCTCAGGGACCCGCCCCGCAAGGTGACCCCTTGAATATATCTGTGATGAGTCCTTGGAGACAGCACGTGAGACCATCTCGGCACTGGATCCCCTGCCCTCAAGTATGACCCTTGAGCCCATGTCAAGCACAGAGTCCTTCTGACCACCAAGGATGGACTGGAAGACGACCCTTGAGTTCTCACCGGTACAGTAGGCTGTTGGATAGGACTGGATGCTCTTCACGGGGCTTGTCAGTATGTAGTTGTTTATGTAGGTGGCGTCATCACCAACCATTATACCGGTCCTGGGGCGCACCTCAACCTGCTCTGCCCAGTTGTGGACCATGGTGAAGGTTATCCTGGCACCCTTCTTGAGGTAGAACTCGGATACACCCACATGGAGGGCTGAGCTCACATCCTCTCCTGTTGCACAGCCTGTGATTATGTGAAGTTCAGAGTTCTCCTCAGCTATTACGATGTTATGGGCTGTCTGCATAACCCTCTCATCACCTATGAACATACAGGCCTGTAGGGGGAACACCTCACGTGCACCCGGCTTTGACCTTATGAAGTAACCACCCATTTCACCCTCAGCCTCCCTGAGGGCTGTGGTGGCGGTGTACTTGTCGGTGTCAACGGCAACTGCCTTCCACATGTAATCCTTCAGCCAGCTGTACTTATCGAGGGCGACATTCATTCCCATGATTTCTATTGACTCGGAGGCGCAGGTTGTGCAGATGCCTGACTGATCAACCTGTATGAAGGTACCTGCCCTTTCCCTCTCCTCAGGGTCAACACCGACCCTCAGGAGTGTCTCCTGGACCTCCTTGGGGACCTCCTTGGCCCTCGTCACCTCCTCGTGTTCACCGGCTTCCTCCTTTATGAATTTTTCAAGGTCGATGTCCTCACCGTAGAGGGCCTTCTTTTCCCTGGCCTTCTCAGCCTTCTTCAGTGTATCCCGCAGCATTCAACACACCCCTTGAATCCATCCTTCCTTATATCCTCAATTATCTCCTGTGGATTCCCTGAACATGCTATCCTGCCATCCATGAGCACATGGGCGGTATCGGCGCTTACAAAGTTCAGTATGTATCCCAGGTGGGTTATTAGGAGCCCTGCCTTCTTCCTCAGACCAGGTTTCTTGTCCTTGTCAAGGAGCACGTTGATCTCCTCCGCCAGGAGCTCCACATTCTCAATGTCAACACCGGAATCCGGTTCATCGAACATTATGAAGTCAGGTTTCTGGGCCAGTAACTGGAGGATCTCGGATCTCTTAACCTCACCACCTGAGAATCCAAGGTTCACATCCCTCTCAAGGAAGCTCTCATCGAACTTCATCTTGGCTGCAAGTCCCCGCAGCTCGGGTGTCAGTTCGTCCTCTGTTTCCAGACCAGATTCAACCTTGAGGAGGTCCATGAGCTTCACACCCCTTATTGCTGGGGGGTTCTGGAAGCTGACACCTATACCCATCCTCACACGCTCTGTTGTGCTCAGATCGGTTATATCCTCACCCTTGAAGATTATCTGACCATTTGTAACCCTGTACTTTGGAAAACCCAGAATCGTCATGAAGAGGGTGCTCTTACCTGAACCGTTGGGTCCGAGAAGGACATGTGTCTCTCCCCTATCGATGTAGAGGTCTATGTCCTTGAGGACCTGTTTTCCGCTAACCTCAACCGCAAGGTCGGTTATTTCAAGAAGCAGTTAAACCACCACCTATTTCTTCCTTTTAATAAATTATTCGTAGGATACAATAAATAGATTCCTATGCCAATCCTATTCTAGGAAGGATTCAAGGAGTTCAAGTGCGCACCGTATACCGGATCTCTGTCTCATGAGGATCTCTTCAGCCCCTGAGAACCTGAGGTCCGCTTCAACATCGGAGTTTATGACCTCCTCCCTGTTTTCTGAGACAACTGCAATGCCGCCCCTTCCGATACCTGCGGTCGTACCTATACCCAGATCTGCTGAGGTGAGCTCCCTCACGGATCTTGCCATCATGAGGGCCACCCTCTCATCCTCCTCTTCAGTGTAGACCTTGATGTCATTCAGGGTGGCTGAGGGTTCAGGGGGTTCAAATTTGAGGATGCTCCTTATACCTGAGAGGGTTGGTATGAAGAGACCTGCCACCAGCACCACATCTGAGTCCACACTCCAGCTGTAGCCTCCAGGGTAGCCCATGGAGTAGGCGTGTATCTCCCTTGCAACGAATCCATGGGTGAAGCACTCAGCAGTCGCAACCCTTATCATCCGAGTTTCCTCCTGAGGAGTTTGAGTATCTCTGCAGTCATAACCTCCGATACACGGTCAAGGACGTACGGGGTTACTGGCTCCCAGTCCCTTATCAGTTTCCCGGTCCCTACAAGCAGGTGGTCAGTGACGCCCTCATCAAGGAGGTACTCCACTATGGGGTTCCCGGGATCAGCCTCCTCTATACTGATGGCATTCACCTCCTCCTCACCTATCCCGAAAACTCCCATGGTGCTGATGGTGGCGGAACCCCTTTTCTGGGCGTACTTTATTATCTCTGCAGTCACAGGCAGGGTATCACCACCTGCAATCTCAACACAGACAACATCTCCCCTGAGGAGGTGGAGGTTGTCCCGGTCTATGTACTCGGGGATGCCCCTCACCGTCCTTGAGAAGCCAGGGGTTGCAAGTGATTCAATGAACTTCACCTTGTACTCCCCGGGCGTGGCACCCATGAGGCGGAATATGAGGTCATCGGCAGATACACGCTGACCATCAATCACATTTATCCTCTCGGGGCCTCCCCTGTGTATCTGCATGAGGTTGAGGGCTGTTCGAAGCCCCAGCCTGCCGGCACCAACGAGGGTTACCTCACCACGGGGGGCCTTTTTCCCTTCAAGTTCAGAGATCTCCAATAATATCACCGCCATTTTCTGCTCTTTCCCTTAAGTTCATGCGTTCCATGTACCTAAATGTAGGCGGCCCTGTACTCACTCCAGGGGGTGCCAGTATCCAGGAGTTCCGCCATGACCCCGAAATCCTCAATGACCTCACGGAGTCTGTGGAGACCGGGCATCTCGGTCGCATGGTGACCTGCATCTATGAGTGTCAGGTCCATGTTCCTCCCGAGGATGGCGGGTCCATGGGTGAGGTCACCTGAAAGGTACGCCGATACACCCTCACTCCAGGCCCTCATTATGAGTGATTTATCTGAGAGTCCAAAGCCAGAAACCACAGCGACCCTGTCCACGTATTCACGGGGATTAACAACCCGCAGGGTCTCAGGATTAAGAACCCCTGTTCTTTCGAGGAGCTCTTCAAGGGATAGATCAGCCCTACATATGCGGTCGACACCTGTATCAGGGTCAAGGAATGATTCAACATCCAGTCCCAGGGCATCTGCCAGGGCGTCACAGGCACCTCCATCGGCAACGTCCCAGTTGGAGTGGACTGTGAGGTAGGGGATGGGGGGTTCAACCTCAGGGGGGTGGTGGAGGACCAGGAGGTCGTAGCCATCCACAGCGACATCCTCAAGGTAATCCATGAGGACGAGGACAGCTTCAACCTCGATTTCAGGGCCATGGTATCCTATCCGGTCACCCGGGAGGGCAAGTTCAGGGGGGGCAACCCTATCCATCAATTCGATAAGGGAGTCTATTCTAATTGTTATCACCGTCCTCTTCTGTAACCTCCGACCTTATCATTCCTAGGTTCCCCTCAAGTATCTCATCGCAGCTGATATCCCCCAGGGACGATACAGTAAGGGCAGGTGATTCAAGGGCCCTGAGGAAGCCCTGAGGGTCCCTCTCTCTGAAGAGGATCCTCTCAAAGAACCTAAGGGTTGCGGTTGCATACAGTACTCCTCTACATTCAAGGGCATCGGCCATTGACCTTCGAAGAACCTCGACTGTGAGGGTCATTGTGCCCGAGGTCTTGGCACCGAGTCCAAGGGTGCGGAGGGACGCCTTCAGATCTGCTTCAACCGCCTCAAGCCGTTCAGCGGTACTGTTGTAGCCCATTATTGTTTCATCACTGCCATCAGAGGTCGGGTCCTCAACGATGAAGGCCCCTGCAGTGAAACCTGAGAGCTCCTCAGGGGTTACACCACCAATGCCGGTTGTATCAACTATGAGGTCCCAGTCACCATTCAGTCCATGAATACCCTCCCGGAAGTCCACATCTCCCCTAAGGAGGAAACGTGTCTGGGGGTTTATATCTGCAACTGTAACCCTGCAGTCAAGGGCACCTGAGATCGCGGCGCCTGTGAAGTATGAGCCTATAATCAGGGCATTTTCAGGTTCAAATCTGGCATCATCGAGCCACCCAGTGACTGCAGAGGATTTGAGATGGGATATCCGTCTTACTATGTCACCAACTGTGAGGGATGAGAAGAAGGTCTTCACGGTTTCTGTTATGCCTGTTTCAGGGGGTTTCATTTTTGATCAGCTGTTTCCTGTTATATGGTTCATACTGTTTATGGACCTGTTTTTCTCTGCTGTTCTTTGATGGGGCCTTTATCTTTTAAACCCTATCCTCTCAAGTGCATGGGTCATCTCTGACCTCACAGCCTCTCTCACTTCCATGCTGTGTATTACATGTGGGGGGGACATGGCTGCAGATAGCAGGCGTCCCCTGGAGTCCATTATAACGAGGAGGGACCCTGAACCAGGGACGCCGAGCCTCCCCCTGGCAATTACAAGGTCCGCACCTGAGATGTCCAGCGCCATGAGGGCCTTTGTGACTGCTGGCATCCTGGTGAGGTCTGCCCAGTTGGTGTTGAACTGAAGGTGTTCGGCTTCCCGCAGATTGAAACTTCTGAGGACATCGTTTATCGCATCAACCTTCTCAGCATTCCAGTTGGGGACCACGGTCCTGCGGGCACTCCTTATGTACTTCCTTATGGCCTCAACCTCTTCAGATCTGTCCCCGCGGCGTCTGTCCTCTGCAGATTCAAGGTAGGCTTTACCTATGAGGTCCTCAAGCATTTCAACACCCCCAATCAGAGCAGAGCCACTCCCTCGGCTGAGGGGGCAGGTTTTAACTGGGCCCTCAGTCCCATTTCCTTCACAACCTTCAGGACGTCCCTGAGGTTCCCGTAGCGGGGGGACCCCACACCCTTAACGTCATGGGGGTAGCCGTCCGGTATAACAGTTGCAAGGTTATCGGCCCCGGCCATCAGGGAAAACCTGACATTCTCGGGCCCTATTGTGGGTGTTGGAACTGTTATCCTTATGTCAGGGTAGAGGATCCTTGTAATGGCTATGGTCTTCATCTGCTCACTCAGGGGGCAGGGCGGATGTTCCTCCATTGGAGTGCCAGGGTAGGGGTTGAATCCCATTATGGGTATCTCACCAAGGGTTTCAAATTTAGATAGAAACTTAAGGTGCTCCAGGCGATCAGCGTAGCTTTCACCAAGACCTATGAGCAGGCCACTTGAGAGCTCAATACCTGCCGCACAAACCATTTCACAGACCCTGATCCTGTCCTCGATTCTCTCACCGGGTTTAACACTGCTGAAAAGTTCCCTGTTGGTGGTTTCAAGGTTGCAGCATACAGTGTCTGTCCCGTAGTCTGCAAGTTTCTCTGTGGCACTCCTGTTGAGGTCAGATCCAACGTTTATGAGGAGTTCAAGTGATGTGTTCTCCTTAACTATCCTGGCAGCCTTCACGGCATGCTCACCATTGAATCCATGGGCACCTGAGCAGCTGACCCTGGGTATTCCTGATTCCTCTATTATGAGGGCGGCTTCAAGGATCTCATCATCAGTTTTGAAGAATGAGTTATAGTAACCATTTTTTGATGTGCCTGCAGCAAATCCACAGTAACCGCACCGTGGCCTGACCTGGCACATGTTTGTTATGTGCACTGTGGATGTCAGCTTCACAGAGCCGCGGTTTTCACGCATTATATTGAAGGCTGTTTTCATGAGACTGGCAAGATCCCCGGATTCTCTTATTCTGAATAACTGGATAACCTCTCCATCCTGGAGCTGGTACCCTTCTGCCGCCTTTTTCAGTATTTTATCTATCAATTTAACACCAGTTTCAGCTGCTTGGGATTGAAAAGTCAGTAAATTGAAGTGTAAAAATTACTTGGATAAAAAAATAAATAAATTTTTCTGGGATTTTCCTAGGTTTATTTTTTCCTCTTCTCGAGGATTTCAAATACGGTTGGGAGTATGTCTGCTGATGCTCCGAAGTTCATGGAGTCAGCTGTACCCAGAAGTGCACCGGGGTCGAGGTGCTCTTCCATCTTGTCTATTCCAACCTTTTCCATAAGGGCTGTTATCTGTTCAAGTGACTCCTTGGCCATCATCTGTGCGAAACCTGCGGGCGCGCCGAGTACCTGTGTGACTGAGTCCCTGTAGGATAGTATACCTGCGTAGGTTATTGCTGTGAGGGCTGAGCACATGTCACATACTGGTCCGAGGAGTTCGGCTGGTAACCTGTATGCGTTACCTCTTGCTTTCTGTCCGAGTTCGAAGAGGGTGTTTATTGCTTCCTCTGAGGCGTAACCCTCTGCAATGTAGACCTGGCCCTTCATTTCGGGTACGGCACCTGGGTGGTAGGATGTTACGTTGAGTGTTTCAGGTTTTGTTACAAGGTCGCCGTGTTTTTCTTCGAATATCTTGTAGAACTTGGTGGTTGGAATTGTGCAGGCGTGGGTGACGATGGCGCCTGGTTTTATGTCATCTATGAACTTGTCTATTATGCCTGGCTGCATGTCTCCCTTTGGGAACCAGGTCATTATGAAGTCGGCGTCTGCAACAGCTTCCCTGTCATCGGTTGTTATCTCAAATCCAAGGTCTTCAGGGTGTGTAAAGTGTATTGCACCTTCTGGTGGTTTTGGAAGTTCCTTTGCGACTTCGTTGACCTTTTCCCTGATCTGTGGCATTATCTTTTCAGGGTCCTCCTTGTGGGCTTCTATGACGTCCTCGTAGGCGAAGTCGTCTATAACTGTGAACTGGTTGTCGAATACAGGGTCTGCAACAACGACTTCGTCCACACCTGCAAGTTCTTTTAGCTCTGCACCCATTGTTATTGTGGAATGGGTCATGGCTATCTCTGGTTTTCCAACCATTTCAGCGACCTCGCAGGCCCTGGAAAAGTTTGTTATTCCACTGGCCGCATGGGTCCTGTAACATCCTGCACCTAGTATTGCAAGTTTCATATCTATCACTCCATTTCTGTAATACTACTTATATTATTAGTAGTACAGATTAATCGGTTTCCAATATAAATATATTTTTTGATAATTTTCAAATCAAAAAACTTATAAGGAGAATTTATTCACCTGTGGCAATTTCAGGGTAAGTCAATTTAAGCAATGTTTTCATTTTATCCTCCTTTGGGAAGCCTTTACCATCCATTATCCATATAATATTATATGAAAATAATCATAATTATTAAGATATTAATATCACGGATCTGTGGCTGAGCTGCTTCAATCCAGTGATCCTAACTGGAAGGCTGCCCTTAACTCTGTAATGGCGTGTTGCGGGTTGTTCTTAGAGATCAGAGTACAAACCACGTTAAATATTAAAAAATAATCATCTATTATGAATTATAATTTCCTGCCAGAATATTAACTCTGGATCTATTAGGGCCGCATGGCCATAATTTTAGATTATTGTGGATTTAAAACGGTTAAATGATTAAAATTGGATTTTATTGTGATTTTCATGTAATTACAATGGTTCACATGCCTTTTAAATTTTAGGAACATTTATATATGTAATACTTGTTAGCAGATAATTATGACAAACACGATAAAACTGGAGGTTGTGGTGAAAGCATGGACATTCAGATTCAGAAAATTGGACTTTTTCGGCCTGGAAAAAATCCAAAATCGTGTACCCTGAGTCTTGACATGGACTGGAAAATTGACTACACAAATTTCGAGAAGGATTCGGTCGGATACACATTCTATGTGGAATCTCTCAATGGAATACCCTTAAATTTTAAAATAGAAGGAAAGGTTGTCCTTGAGAACTCCGAGAAACTCCCGGAAAACCTTTCAGAGGTTCTCCTGGACTCTGGACTGAATATCATGGTTGAACTCTTCAACATAACACGTGACAGGACGATCAGCGTCCAGAATGAACTTGTCAGCATCGATGAGTTTCAGAGAAAAGTAAAGAATCTGGAGGTGTAGAAAATGATGGTGAAACACACCATATGCCCCTCCTGCAGCGCAGGATGTGGGGTGAACATTATAGAAGTGGATGGATCCCCGGCAGGGACCTACCCCTACAAGAGACACATCATAAACGAGGGAAAGACATGCAGAAGGGGAAGGGAATGCTATGAGATTCCAGTAAAGGATAGAATAACATCCCCTGCAGTTAAAAAATCAGGAAACCTTAAGGGTGCAGACTGGGATGAGGCCCTTGATGGACTCACAGAGATGATCTCCTCACCGGAGACAGCCATACTCACAACAGGCACCCTGACAGATGAGGAGGCAGCTAAACTCAAAAGGATCATAGAAAGAGTTGATGTAAAAAAATACGGTCTTATAACCGTATTTCCAGAATTCGATTATCCAGAAATAGATGTGAGGAAAATAAGGAACTATGATAATATTGCAGTCATTGGTGACGTAATGAACTGCGCACCCCTCCTCGCAAGGAGGATATTCCAGGCCATGGATGGTGGTGCAGAGGTCCGATCGTACGATAGGAGGGAGATAACAAGGACGGCCATGAACTCCAGCTCCCACCTGACCTTTTCAGATAATTTAGATCTTCTAGATAAACTCAGGGAGTTTCCAGCAGACCTCATAATGATTACAGCTGAAATCCCGGATGTGATAGAAGATGTCCTGGAGGCCTCAGCTGAAACAGGGGCTGAGGTTCTGCCAGTATTTGAGGACTTCAACACCCGGGGTGTGATGCAGCACATACCACCCATCCGTGACCATGAAGAGATTGAATCCCTGTGGCTCATTGACCCGGGTGCAGTTGCAGAACCCCTGGATGTTAAGGGATCATTCGTCCTCCAGTCAATAAAAACTTCAGGTGCAGTTCCTGACATCTTCCTTGCAACCGCTGGCTGGTGTGAAAAGGAGGGCTCATACACAGGTGCAACAGGACATACTGTAAAACTGGAACCTGCACTACCGGAACCTGAGGGGGTTCTCACAGATGGTGAAATATTTGAGAGGATACTCGAGAGGCTGGGTGATTGAAATGAAATACATTCTTGCAAGGGCCACCGACGAGGAAATTCAGAAAAGGGGAGAGTGTGGCGGAGCAGTAACCGCCATATTCAAATACATGCTTGATAGGGAGATCGTGGACGGAGTCCTGACACTTGAAAGGGGAGATGATATCTACGATGGAATCCCGGTCCTCCTGGAAGACTCAGATGAGATCGTATCAACCTGCGGCTCACTTCACTGTGCACCTACCATGTTCGGAGATCTCATATCAAGGTACCTGAATGATATGCGCCTGGCAGTGGCTGTGAAACCCTGCGATGCAATGGCAATAAAGGAACTTGAAAAGAGACACCAGATTGATCCCCAGAGGGTGTACATGATAGGATTGAACTGTGGAGGCACCCTCAGCCCGGTATCTGCAAGGGAAATGATAGAGACCTTCTATGAAATAGACCCTGATGACGTTGTCAGGGAGGAGATAGATAAGGGCAAATTCATAGTCGAGCTAAAGGATGGCAGTCATAAGGAAATATCAATCGATTACCTTGAGGAGGAGGGCTTCGGAAGAAGGGAAAACTGCCAGAGATGCGAGCTGATGGTGCCCAGGAATGCAGACATTGCCTGCGGAAACTGGGGTGCAGAGGAGGGATGGACCTTCATCGAGGTCAACACAGATCGGGGCGAGGAAATCATCGAGGGAGCCCGCAGGGAGGGCTACCTCGAGGTCAAAGAGCCACCAATGAAGATGATAGAGATCAGGGAGAAAATTGAAAATGCCATGATTAAGATGGCCAGGAAGTTCCAGGACAAGTATCTGGAGGATGAGTACCCTTCCCTGGATGATTGGGATGAATACTGGAAACGCTGCATCAACTGCTTCGCATGCAGGGATCTGTGCCCAATATGTTTCTGCAGGGAATGCGAACTTGAGAAGGATTACCTCCTGGAGTCAGATGAAAAAGCCCCCGACCCCCTGACATTCCAGGGTGTGAGACTGTCCCATATGGGCTTCAGCTGCATCAACTGCGGACAGTGCGAAGATGTATGCCCCATGGACATCCCCCTAGCAAGGATCTACCACAGAATACAGAGGAAATACCGTGACAGAACAGGTTTCACAGCAGGTGTGAGTGAAGAGCTACCGCCAATGTACAGTGGAGAGAAGGATTAGAGTTTGATGGTGATTTTCGAGCCAAAGATAGTGGAATTCTAAGGTGATGGTATGAGTTTCGAACCAAAGATAGTGGGATTCTGTTGTAACTGGTGCTCCTATGGTGGAGCCGACACTGCGGGAACAGCGAGGATGCAGTACCCTCCAAACGTCAGAATAATAAGGGTGATGTGCTCCGGTCGTGTCAATGCCTCCATGATTCTGAAGGCCTTCCGTGACGGTGCAGACGGAGTCTTTGTTGGTGGATGTCACATAGGGGACTGTCACTATGATTCTGGAAATTACAAGTGGAAGAGGAGGGCCCAGTTCATTGAGGATATACTGCCAGAGTTTGGCATTGAGAAGGAGAGATTCCGGTGGGAGTGGATATCAGCATCAGAGGGCGAGAAGTTCCAGAAGACGATGAAGGAATTCTATGAAACGGTGAAGTCACTGGGACCCCTCAGGAGGGCAGGGAAGTAAAGGGGTATTAAAATCTGAACCCATTCCCTGCATTTTTATTAACCCACCACTTTTATCAAAGCTTAAATTAGCATCCCTTCCATACTGAGTTACAGTGACTTTGAAGGTGAAACAATATGCATGAACTAATCAGGGAAGCTGTGGATAACCCAGGTACAGCCTGGGAAATCATTAAAATGGACAGGGATGTTACAGAGGTCGTGGATGCTGTTTCTGACCTATCCAGGGAGGATAAGATTAAACTTGGAGCAACCTTCAAGAGGTTTCCCCTGGGCTGTGATCTCACAGAGCTCATTGTGGGTACCTGTGCCTCTGACCTTGAAAAGATTGACCTCATGGGAAACTGTATGCTCTCTGACACCATAGGTGCAACCATACATGTATGCGCCTATGCATTTGCAGATATAGCCGAGAGCTATGGCATGAGACCTGTGGAACTCATGAGGGAGGTGAGGGAAACAACGGAGGTGCCCCTGGATCTTGACCACTTCGGAAGATACGGGCCAATGAGGTTCCCCAGATCCATAACCGGGTGCGGCGGCCAGTGCTACCTTGAAGGCCCACCCTTCGAGGGCTGTCCAAGGGAGAGAATACATGCAAGGCTCCTTGACAGGGAAAAGGAGGGGCTATCTGACAGGGAAGAATGGGTTGAACTGTCATCCTCTGTTGCAGTTAACCTGACACCCGTACAGGGGGCTGAAACCCACGCAGCACCCCTCGAGGAGGCTGAGGAAGTTCTGGAACTTGCCAGAAAACACGGGAAGGGCGTTGAGGCCATAATGTTCGTTGGGGATGGATACGATGACCTCATATCAGGCTTCGAGGCAGGACTTGAGATGGGTGTCGATGTATTCGTCCTTGAGGGGGGCCCCTTTAACCTTGCAGGGGACCGTCTGGATGCCTTTGCAGGGGCAGTTGCAGCGGCAAGGATACTCACCCCCGGAAAGATAGTTGCAACAAACGGTGCATACGAGGATGAGTGCCGTATAGGCCTCAGGGCGGGCCTCAATGCAATCATAACAGGATTCCCGAAGAACCATCATGGTTACATGTGCGGATACACTCCAGGCACAGCCAGGAGAGGTAAATTCGGGCTTCCAAGGGTCATGAAAATAATGAGGGAGGAGGTTGAATCCGGCCTCACACCGGTACCCATACAGAAGGCCCAGCTGGAGGCTCTGGCAGCGGCTGTGAAGGTTTCAGGAACAGAAAACGTTTATCCACGGACCCTGGGTTACACCTACGTTGGCGACGCCCACTGGGCATGCCTTCCATCAACACCTCTCTATGAGAGGGTGGAGGTGAAGAGGGATGTGAATGCACTTGTGAAAATGGCTGAGGATGGTGATATCCATGGAAGGGTGGCCATATTCGGTGCAAGGTTCGTCTCATGGGTTATTGCAGATAAACTGGATGGCCTTGTGGATGAATTCGTCATTGTGGACAGGGACCCATGGGTTGAGCAGGTGACGGTTGATAATCTGAGATCAGAGCTAAGGACAGATGTTCACCCGGGAAATTCTGATGATGAGGGCGCCTACAGTTCGGCTGATTCATCGATAGTGTCCACCACCATCCCCCAGATATCTGCAAAAATTTCCGGAAAATTCAGGGACACGGTGACGCTTGTGTAGGTTTCATAGGAGCCTTCTGGTGGAAGGGGAGTGGTATTAAAAATAATAAAAATTTTAACCACACATATAAAATTTTCGGAAATTGTTTCATAAGTAACCTTTATACTTACCACTCCTAAACCATATACCAAGTACAATTATAGTACGATCCAAAAGCAAGGAGGAAACTCTATGGCTGAAGATGACATAAAAATTGTGATGTTCTGTTGTAACTGGTGTTCCTACGGTGGAGCCGACACTGCGGGAACAGCAAGGATGCAGTACCCTACAAACATTAGGGTTATCCGTGTGATGTGCTCCGGAAGGATAGAACCACAGTTCGTTCTCAAGGCATTCAGGGAAGGCGCTGACGGTGTCCTTGTAACAGGATGCCACCATGGTGACTGCCACTACGACGCAGGAAACTACAAGCTTGACAGGAGAATGAGGCTGATCTACAAACTGGCAGATGAGCTTGGAATCGGCAGGGAAAGGATCCACCACGACTGGATATCAGCATCAGAGGGTGAAAAATTCGCTGAAACAGTTAAGATGATGGTTAACAGGATAAAGGACCTTGGCCCATCACCAATCAAAAAACAGCTAGCTGAAGCATAAGGAGGATTTCAAATGGCTGAAAAGATAAAAATAGGAACAATGTGGCTTGGAGGATGCTCCGGATGCCACCTGTCCATTGCAGACTTCCATGAAAAGATCATAGACGTTATGGAACATGCGGACTTTGAATTCAGCCCCGTGTTAATGGACACAAAGTACGATGAAATTCCTGAACTCGATGTCGTCATCATCGAGGGCGGAATCGTCAACGATGAGAACAGGGAATTTGCCGAGGAGCTCAGGGAAAAGGCCAAGTTTGTCATAAGCTACGGTACCTGCGCAGTTTACGGAGGTATACCAGGTCTCAGGAACCTCTGGGACAAGGATGAAGTTATCGAGGAGGCCTACATAAACTCCATCACAACACCCAACGAGGAAGGTGTTATCCCATCTGAAGACGTGCCCCACCTTGAGGGAAGGGTCAAACCACTCGGTGAAGTCATAGACGTTGACTTTGAGGTCCCTGGCTGCCCACCACGCTCAGATGTGGCTGCAGAAGCAGTTATGGCACTTCTAACAGGTGAGGAAATAGAACTCCCTGAAACAAACCTCTGCGAAGTCTGTCCAAGGGAGAAACCACCAGAAGGCCTTGCAATGGACTTCATAAAGAGGCAGTTTGAGGTTGGTAAACCAGAAGACGACCTCTGTCTCATACCACAGGGACTCATATGCATGGGCCCTGCAACAGTATCCATCTGTGGCGCCGAATGCCCGAGCATAGCCATACCCTGCCGTGGATGCTACGGCCCAACAGCACGTGTTGAGGACCAGGGCGCCAAGATGATAAGTGCTATAGCCTCTGACTACAAGGTCGAGGAGGACAAAACCGTCGACCCTGAGGAAGTGGCTGAACAGCTGGACGATATTGTTGGAACATTCTACACCTTCACACTTCCAGCAGCACTCATACCAATGAAAATACAGAAGGAGGGTAAATAGATGGTTAAACTCACAATGGAACCTGTGACCCGTATAGAAGGTCACGCCAAGATTACCGTACACCTTGATGATGCAGGTAATGTTGAAGACACAAGGCTCCATGTCATGGAGTTCCGTGGGTTTGAAAAGTTCCTCCAGGGAAGACCCATCGAGGAAGCACCAAGGATAGTTCCAAGGATCTGCGGTATCTGTGACGTGCAGCACCACCTGGCAGCAGCCAAGGCTGTTGACGCATGTTTCGGTTTTGAACCAGAGGATGTCCTTCCTGCAGCCTACAAGATGAGGGAGATCATGAACTGGGGTTCATACATGCACTCCCACGGTCTGCACTTCTACTTCCTTGCAGCCCCTGACTTCATAGCAGGTAAGGACAGAAAGACAAGGAACGTCTTCCAGATTATAAAGGATGCCCCTGATATTGCTCTTCAGGCCATAGAACTACGTAAAAACGCCCTTGAACTTGTGAGGGCCACCGGTGGAAGGCCAATCCACCCAACATCATCAACACCAGGTGGTATCTCAACAGAACTCGACGATGAAACCCAGAAGGACCTCCTCAAGAAGGCCCAGAGAAACGTTGAACTGGCAGAGGCCACCCTTGAACTGGCAGTCCCCATCTTCGAGGAGAACATTGACCTCGTGAACTCACTTGGTAACATCGAAACCTACCACACAGGTCTTGTGAAGGACGGTGTATGGGACGTCTACGATGGTATAGTGAGGATAAAGGACAAGGAAGGAAACATGTTCAGGGAGTTCAAGCCTGCAGACTACGCAGACACAATCGCCGAACATGTCAAGCCCTACTCCTGGCTCAAGTTTCCATACATAAAGGACCTGGGATACCCGGACGGTGTTTACCGTGTCTCACCCCTCTCAAGGCTCAACGTTGCAGACAAGATGCCTGATGCAGCTCCAAAGGCACAGGAGCACTTCAAGGAGTTCAGGGAAAACTTTGGATACGCACAGCAGACCCTCCTGTACCACTGGGCAAGGCTCATAGAACTCCTCGCATGTGCTGAATGTGCAGCCGACGCACTTGAAGGAGACCTATCAGGAGAGAAGTTCCCGGATTCACTTGAAAGACAGGCTGGAGACGGTGTGGGTATAGTTGAGGCGCCAAGGGGAACACTCACACACCACTACACCTGCGATGAAAACGGCCTCATCACCAAGGCAAACATCGTGGTTGCAACAATCCAGAACAACCCGGCCATGGAGATGGGTATCCAGAAGGTTGCCCAGGACTACATCAAACCTGGCGTTGAAGTGGATGATAAGATATTCAACCTCATGGAGATGGTCATAAGGGCATACGACCCATGTCTCTCCTGCGCAACACACACCATTGACAGTCAGATGAGACTTGCCACCTTGGAAGTATACGACAGTGAAGGCGACCTTGTAAAAAGGATCTAATTTCACCAGAAAGGTGGTAAAATGATAATCGTCAATAAAGAGGACTGCATAAGGTGTGGTGCCTGCCAGGGGACCTGCCCAACCGCAGCCATTGAGGTAACACCTGAGGATGTCATCTACTGTGACATCTGTGGCGGGGAACCAAAGTGTGTTGACATATGCCCCACAGGCGCCCTCAAACTCGAGGACCTTGTGGTTGACGAGGCAGGCAACACACAGGGCAGGATAGTCTTCAACCCTGACAAGTGTAACGAGTGCGGGGACTGTGTGGAGGTCTGCCCTCCACAGATCCTCAAACTCGACGAGGGAAAGGTCAAGAAGGTCCCGCTTCAGGGATTCTGTGTCATGTGCCAGAAGTGCGTTGACATATGCCCGGTAGGGGTTATAGGTGTTGAGGGCATCAAGGAACCTGCAAAGGTTGAACTGGAAATCGAGGGGCCAATATTCATAGCCGACTGTGTGGGCTGTGGAATGTGTGTCCCTGAATGTCCTGTGGACGCCATAACCCTTGATAAGGTCGGTGGCGTCATAGAGATCGATGAGGACACCTGTATAAAATGTGGTGTCTGCGCCCAGACCTGTCCATGGAACGCCGTCTACATATCAGGCAGGAAGCCAGAAAAGAGGGCCAAGGAGATCAAGAAATTCGAGCTGGATGAGGATGCCTGTATCGGCTGTAACACATGTGTCGAGGCATGTCCCGGTGACTTCATAGTTCCAAGGACATCCAACCTCACAGTTGAACTGCCAGCCATCTGTACGGCATGTGGACTCTGTGAACAGCTCTGTCCTGTTGACGCCATAGACCTTGAGGTGGAGCTGGGTCCTGCGAAACCTGCAAGTGAAGAGGGCCTTGTCTGGGATGAGGAGAAATGTGACTTCATAGGCGCATGCGCCAACATCTGCCCCAACGACGCCATAAGGGTGGTCACTAAGGAGGGCATGAAGGTCCCGGACAATGAGAAGGTTGATGAGGAACCATCCTTTGCCATGTGTACCCGCTGCGGTGCATGTACGGTGGCCTGTCCTAAGGGCGCACTGAGCCTTGTTGATATGGACAAGGTCGTTGATGGTGAGGTTGTCAAGAGGAAGAGGGTACAGTACAACCCTGCCCTCTGTGACCAGTGCGGTGACTGTATTGAGGCATGCCCATACGACATGCTGAAACTCACCGACGAGAAGGTTCCACTTAAAGGGTTCTGCATACTCTGTGACCAGTGCATACCTGCCTGTCCTAAGGGTGCACTGTCACTCAAATAACCCCCCTCCTTTTTTGTTTTCAGATGCAGGATTCCAGTTATCACAGACCATGTTATTATCACTGTTAATATTTTTATGAAAAATGATTTTTCATATTTAAAATTTTTCTTTTTTTCCTTTTGAAAACATTTATATTATCCTTTTTTCTTATTCAATAGAGTCATAGATGTCAAAAAACTGAAGCATAAGCGGTTATATTCAGATTAATACTGGATAATAACGAGATGTACAGTATGGCTTGTTCTATAATGAGCTGTGCTCTGGAGGTTGGAGGATGAACTTCGGTATAACCTGAAGGTCCATTTCGAGACATTGGTGATGGATAGCTCCTTCATGAGGTGACCATTTCCATGGATTATCGCTGGCAATCCCATAACCCCATCAGTTTTATTAATAAAATAGTAAATTTTATTAATAAATAAATAAAACAAGAGGTGTGAATACCATGCCAATGTATGAAGACAGAATAGATCTCTACGGGGCAGATGGTAAGCTCCTCGAGGAAGATGTTCCTCTTGAAGCCGTAAGCCCCCTTAAAAACCCGACAATAGCAAACCTGGTAAGCGACGTGAAAAGGTCAGTTGCAGTGAACCTGGCCGGGATAGAGGGAAGCCTCAAGAAGGCAGCCCTGGGTGGAAAGTCCAACTTCATCCCGGGAAGGGAAGTTGAACTGCCAATAGTTGAAAACGCAGAGGCAATAGCTGAAAAGGTCAAAAGACTTGTTCAGACATCTGAAGACGACGACACAAACATCCGCCTCATAAACAACGGCCAGCAGATCCTCGTACAGGTCCCAACAACAAGGATGGGCGTGGCTGCAGACTACACAGTCTCAGCCCTGGTCACAGGAGCTGCAGTTGTACAGGCAATAATCGACGAATTCGACGTGGACATGTTCGATGCAAACGCAGTCAAAACCGCTGTCATGGGAAGATACCCACAGACAGTTGACTTCACAGGAGCCAACCTCTCAACACTCCTCGGACCACCAGTACTCCTCGAAGGTCTTGGATACGGTCTCAGGAACATAATGGCAAACCACGTCGTGGCCATCACAAGGAAGAACACACTCAACGCATCCGCACTATCATCCATACTCGAACAGACAGCAATGTTCGAAACAGGTGACGCAGTCGGAGCATTCGAAAGGATGCACCTGCTTGGACTCGCCTACCAGGGACTCAACGCCAACAACCTCCTCTTTGACCTTGTTAAGGAGAACAGCAAGGGAACAGTGGGTACAGTCATAGCATCCCTCGTTGAAAGGGCAATAGAGGACAGGGTCATCAAAGTGGCCAGTGAAATGAAATCAGGCTACAAGATGTACGAACCAGCCGACTGGGCTCTATGGAACGCATACGCAGCAACAGGTCTCCTTGCAGCAACAATAGTCAACGTGGGAGCAGCAAGGGCAGCCCAGGGTGTGGCATCAACAGTGCTCTACTACAACGACATACTCGAATACGAGACAGGTCTGCCAGGTGTGGACTTCGGAAGGGCAATGGGTACCGCAGTAGGATTCTCATTCTTCAGCCACTCCATCTACGGTGGAGGTGGACCAGGTATATTCCATGGAAACCACGTCGTTACAAGGCACAGTAAAGGATTTGCTCTACCATGTGTGGCCGCAGCAATGTGCCTTGACGCAGGGACACAGATGTTCTCAGTGGAGAAGACATCAGGACTCATAGGATCTGTTTACAGCGAAATAGACTACTTCAGAGAACCAATAGTTAACGTTGCAAAAGGTGCTGCAGAGATAAAGGACCAGTTATAGGTTAAAATGGGGAGTCATGATGTCAGAAACAGGATTCATCGATGTTAAGATCTTCCCCCAGCGGCTGCTGAAACCAGAGACCGCTGAGAAGCTTCTTAACAGGATATATGAACTTGAGGGGATAGTCAGGGTACTGGTCCATGGACCATCAATACCCGACAGGGTTTACTACGGCCCTGCAAGGGGGACAGAGGTTAACCACAGCGATCGGCGGAAGATAACAGTCCGCGGAGAGGAGTTTGAACTCCGGGTGAAGGTCGGAGAGATCATTGTGGGGATGCTCCCTGAGACCCTGGAGGAGAAGATGGAAACAATCGAGGAAATCCTGGATGAAGTGCTCCCCTGCTCCTATAAGGTATTCATAGGTGCCTTCACAAAGAAGGACATCACCATATCAGATTACCTTAAATACGGACTTAAATTTGAGGAAAAGATTGATCCAAGGGTAATCGGCATGGTTGATCCCAGTTCAAGGATGAAGGACACCGTTGTTAACATAAAATAATTGTGAGGTTATGAAATGTCTTACAAAGCCCAGTACACTCCTGGAGAAACCCAGATAGCTGAAAACAGAAGAAAACACATGGACCCTGATTACGAATTCCGTAAATTAAGGGAAGTATCAGATGAGGACCTTGTCAAGGTCCTGGGGCACAGGAACCCCGGTGAGAGCTACAAATCCGTGCACCCACCACTCGATGAGATGGACTTCGAGGAGGACATAGTGAGGGACATGGTTGAACCCATCCAGGGTGCAAAGGAAGGTGTCAGGGTAAGGTACATCCAGTTCGCAGACTCCATGTACAACGCCCCGGCCCAGCCCTACGACAGGGCAAGGACCTACATGTGGAGGTACCGCGGTGTCGACACAGGTACACTCTCAGGAAGACAGGTCATCGAGATGAGGGAACTGGACCTCGAGGGCGTATCCAAGGAACTCGTGGAAACCGAACTCTTCGATCCTGCAACAACAGGTATAAGGGGTGCAACAGTCCACGGACACTCCCTGAGGCTCGATGAAAACGGTCTCATGTTCGACGCCCTCCAGAGGTATGTCTTCGATGAAGAGAAGGGGCACGTGGTATACGTTAAGGACCAGGTCGGAAGGCCCCTCGATGAACCTGTGGACATGGGTCAGCCCCTCGGCGAAGATGAACTAAAAAAGATCACCACAATCTACAGGAAGGACAATATCGCCATGAGGGATGATAAAGAGGCAATTGAAGTTGTTGAGAACATACACACCGGCCGTACCATGGGCGGTTTTGGTATGGACGTATTCAAGGATGACCTAAGAAAAAGGCTAGGTGATGATTAATGGATGAAAAGAAACTATTCCTTACAGCTTTAAAGAAGAAGTTTGAGGTGGAAGACCCCGACGAGAAATACACAAACTTCTACTGCTTCGGCGGATGGGAACAGTCCGCACGTAAAAAGGAATTCACAGAGTACGCCAAGAAGGCAGCAGAGAAGAGGGGAGGAATACCCTTCTACAACCCTGACATCGGTGTGCCGCTGGGTCAGAGGAAACTCATGGCCTACCGTGTATCAGGCACAGACGCCTACGTTGAGGGTGACGACCTCCACTTCGTCAACAACGCAGCCATCCAGCAGATGGTGGACGACATAAAGAGGACAGTCATCGTGGGTATGGACACAGCACACGCCGTCCTTGAGAAGAGGCTCGGTGTGGAGGTGACCCCTGAGACAATAAACGAGTACATGGAGGCAATCAACCACGCCCTCCCTGGTGGTGCCGTTGTCCAGGAGCACATGGTCGAGGTACACCCTGGACTGGTTGAGGACTGTTACGCCAAGATCTTCACAGGTGACGACAACCTGGCAGATGAACTGGACAAGAGGATACTCATAGACATAAACAAGGAGTTCCCTGAGGAACAGGCTGAACAGCTCAAGAGCTACATCGGTAACAGGACCTACCAGGTCAACAGGGTCCCGACAATAGTCGTGAGGACCTGTGACGGTGGTACAGTCTCAAGATGGTCTGCAATGCAGATCGGTATGAGCTTCATATCAGCATACAAACTCTGTGCAGGTGAAGCAGCAATCGCTGACTTCTCATACGCTGCAAAACACGCCGACGTTATAGAGATGGGTACAATAATGCCTGCAAGGAGGGCAAGGGGACCAAACGAGCCCGGTGGAGTTGCCTTCGGAACATTCGCAGACATAGTACAGGCTTCAAGGGTTTCAGATGACCCTGCGAAGATATCACTTGAGGTCATCGCAGGTGCAGCAGCACTCTACGACCAGGTCTGGCTCGGCTCATACATGTCAGGTGGTGTGGGTTTCACCCAGTACGCAACAGCAGCCTACACCGACGACATCCTCGACGACTTCGTATACTACGGTATGGAGTACGTTGATGACAAGTACGGAATCTGCGGAACAAAACCTACAATGGATGTTGTGCGCGACATATCCACAGAGGTCACACTGTACTCACTTGAACAGTATGAGGAATACCCCACCCTCCTGGAGGACCACTTCGGAGGATCACAGAGGGCAGCTGTTGCAGCTGCAGCAGCAGGATGTTCCACAGCCTTCGCAACAGGAAACTCAAATGCAGGTATCAACGGATGGTACCTCAGCCAGATACTCCACAAGGAGGCCCACAGCAGGCTCGGATTCTACGGATACGACCTGCAGGACCAGTGCGGTGCATCCAACTCCCTCTCAATCAGGAGCGACGAGGGTCTCATACACGAACTCCGTGGACCTAACTATCCAAACTACGCCATGAACGTGGGTCACCAGCCAGAGTACGCAGGTATAGCTCAGGCACCACACGCTGCAAGGGGCGATGCCTTCTGTACAAACCCACTCATAAAGGTTGCATTTGCAGATAAGGACCTCTCCTTTGACTTCACATCACCAAGGAAGTCAATTGCAGCAGGTGCACTCAGGGAGTTCATGCCAGAGGGAGAAAGGGACCTCATCATACCAGCTGGAAAATAATTCCAGCAAATATTTTCTTTTTTATGACTTCAAAAGGCTGATAGAGCCAGTTTCTCATTTTCAGGTTTCAATTCAAAAAAAGAATTTTAGAGTCAGTTTATCATTCATTCAGTCTTCTGTTTCAATGTAGATCCTGTGTTTATCAAGGTCTATTCTTGTTAGTTTTCCAGGGAATTCCTTCTGGGAGTCAAGTATGTCTGTTGCCCTGATCCCATCTTCAAGGACCTCAATGAATATAACGTCCTCCATGAGGAGGTCTCCACCTTCTGAGTAGAGGTTTGATTCACACATATGTTTCACCACGCATTACATTGAGTTCAAGAATATGTTCTTATTCAATATAAATTTTTTCATTATTAATCATGTTCTTTTTGCGGTTAGAATCCATCATCGTCTCTCCTGATAGATGGTATTCAGCACAGCAGGTGCTTCGAACACAGAGTTAAAGGCTAATCATAGAAGAGGCAGGAAGTCCATTCGAACACATGGTTAAGAGGAAGCAGGAGACGAAAGAAAGTTGAATAAAGTCGTGTTTCTCTAATCAAGATAGGTCAAAGTCACTTCATGCACTCCCATGTTTACCATCATGCTCTGCAGGGATGTACCTGCCATTACCCTCAAGCACCTCCCCATCTCTCATGACAGCCCTGCCCCTGACAATGGTCATGACGGGACCTCCGGTGTAACTGAAACCCTCAAAGGGGGTGTAGTGGGCCTTACTGTAGAATTCATCTGACCTGATCCTGCCAGTCTCTTTAAGATCGATGACGGTAAAATCAGCGTCCATGCCCTCAGCTATACGTCCCTTGGACCTCAGACCAAATATCCTTGCCGGCTCCTCTGCAAGCATCCTCCGTATGGTGGAAAGGGACATCCTCCCCTTTGAGACCAGTGTAAGTAACAGTTTAAGTACAACCTCAAGGTTGGGGATCCCTGGTGGCGCGTCCCAGATACCCTTCCTCTTTTCCTCGATACCGTGGGGTGCATGATCGGTTCCAATGATATTGATCCTATCAAGAAACTCTGGATAAATCCGGCTCTCAGGGGGCCTCAGAGGAGGATTTGTTTTCACCATTGTCCCGAATCTTCTAAAGGCCCCTGAATCAAGCAGAAGGTGGTGTGGTGTGACCTCACATGTCACGTACTCCCTGAAGGGTTCAACAAGCTGAAGGGCCTTCACTGTGCTCAGATGACAGATGTGCACGGGGTGTTCATGGTGAATGGATAGTGCCAGGACCTCGGCCACAGAGACCTCCTCTGCGAGGGGAGGTCTTGCAAGGGCATAGGCTGAGGGATCACTTCTATCCTTTAATTCCTTCATGGATTTCATGACCACATCCCTGTTCTCGCAGTGCACGGTGACCGGCACCGGCGCTGATAGATCCTTAAGCTCTCTGAATAGCCCATCAACTGTACTGATCCCCGTGAGATCCATGAATACCTTGAAGGAGGCTGGCATGAACCTGAGAATACCTTTAACGTCTGAAACACTTCTGAAACCAGCGTGGAGCCCAAAATCAACAACACTCTTTCTTTCACCTATCCTGATCTTCCTTTCAAATTCCGCTGCGTTATCTGCTGGGGGGACCGTGTTTGGCATGTCAAGGACTGTGGAAAAACCCCCATGGGCAGCTGCCATTGAGCCTGTCCTGAAGTCCTCCTTGTACTCCAGCCCGGGGTCCCTGAAATGCACGTGGGCGTCGATCAGTCCTGGCAGCACGAAATAGCCCTTCAGGTCAATCTTCTCTGAAGCATCAATCCTTCCACGGGATATCTGCACTATCTTCCCATCATCCACACCTATATTCACGGTGAGGTCCCTGTCAACCCTGCAGTTTTCAAGTGAAAGATCAAACATTCTGACACCGTCCACTCCATCCAGAACTATCCTTTGAAGGCTCAAGCATTCTGACACCGTCCACTCCATCCAGAACTATCCTTTGAAGGCTCAAGCATTCTGACACCGTCCACTCCATCCAGAACTATCCTTATTTATCTCGCGGGACAGATTAATATTATGCCATCGGAATCCTTTCTGAAGAAGATCATGGGAAGGGACCTTCAGATAATGGAGAATGATGCGGATATGGGGCCTGAGTATGGTGACCATGCTGATGAACCTGAAATCATTGCAGACTTCACCGAGTACTCCCCCTTCCACATCGGACACAGGCACTGCATGATGGAGGCAAAGAGGAGGGTGCCCGAAGGACTCTTCGTTGCGGTTATACCAGGCCCCCTCGAGCGTAACGGGAGGGGTCTGCCCTACATGATGACCCGTGAGGCGAGGGCAGCAATAGCCATACGTGCAGGGGCAGACATAGCTGTTGAGGGCCCACCCATGGGGGTTATGGGTTCAGGCCAGTACTCACTCTGCCTTGCAGGCATGTTCAGGGCGCTGGATGCAGACTGGATACCTCGGGGCTACCGGCCCATCCCGGGCTTTGAGGAGGTCCTGAGGAGGATAAACCTGGGCCACAGGGTTGTGCCAAGGCCCCACAGGATCGTGGACCTTGACAAAGGAGAAACACTGCTGAAGGGCCCACTGGAGGAGGACAACTACGTCATCACCTCACTCGCAAGGGCCCTGGGTAAGCTTGGATTTGACTTCAGGGGGAAGTTCATCTTCGTGGAGAGGATCGGTGGTGTGAGCGGCACAGAGATACGGAGGGCGGTCTCTGATGGGGACCTTCAGAGGGTAGCCGGCATGCTACCCCCGGAGACCATGGATGTCCTGAGTGAGGAGATTGAAGCTGGAAGGGCACCCCTCCATGACATGCGCCTTGAGGATGAGATAATCAGGAACGCCAGTGAACCTGGAATGGACGAGCTCATGGACCTTAACCTCTTCGATGAGGTCACAGCCTCTGCCCTTATCAGGGGAAGACCGTACATGACCCTGAGGGAGGTTGAGGAGGCCATACCCCCATCATTCAGCAGACACCACAGGCAGCGCATACTATCGGTTCTTGAGGCAAAGGTTCATAAGGGACTGGTCCATAAATATATAGAAAATTATCCATCAGTAATTCGAATTCTTGGATTTAAGGATAAACAGATCCTGAAAGAATTTAAAGATAGAATACCACACAGGAGGCTAGAGATATGGCAGTGAATAAAGGAGACTTTATAAAAATAGAATTCACAGGTAAGGTCAAGGAGACCGGCGAGGTCTTTGACACAACATACGAGGAGGTTGCCAGGGAAGCAGGGCTCGGCATAAAGAAGATATTCGGCCCCATACCCGTTGTTGTTGGCGGCGGACACCTCATAAAGGGCCTCGATGAGGCCGTCATCGGAATGGAGGAAGGCGAAGAGAAACACGTCGAGATCGAACCCGAGGACGCCTTCGGTAACAGGGACCCCAAGCTCGTTCAGCTCATACCCATGGGCGAGTTCAAAAGGCAGGGCATAAAGCCATACCCTGGAATGACACTCACCGTTGAGGGCCATGAGGGCAGGGTTCTCAATGTCTCAGGAGGTCGCGTGAGGGTTGACTTCAACCATGAACTGGCAGGAAAAACCCTTGAATACGATTTAAAGGTTAAGGAGATAATCACGGATGATGCTGAGAAGGTAAAGAGCATGATCCAGCTCCACTACCCGTCCCAGAACATGGACATAGACAAGACAGAGGTTAAAATAGAGGACGGGAAAGTTATAATACATATGGATGAGATGACCCGTTTCGATAACAGGTCATACATGGACGTGACCCTTGCAAGGTTCAGGATAGCCCGTGACATCTGGGAGAACATCGAAGGTGTTGAGAAGGTCGAATTCGCCGATGTCTTCGAAAAGAGGGACATGGAAGCTGAAGAAAAGGAGGAAGAGGTTGAGGATGCAGGGGAGGATTAATTCCCCCATATCCTGTAATCTGTTTTTGTCCTACCCAGAGGTCACCAAATTTATTATATTTCCACAACCATAATCAATACATGGATCCAGAAAGAGATGCACTCAGGATAGCACTCTACTATGCCCTCTTCAGCATACTCTGGATTCTATCCTCTGATTACCTTGTAGCCCTCATGTTCCAGCCCCACGTTATGGTGAGGTTATCTGTTCTCAAGGGCTCACTCTTCATAATTTTAACGTCTTTACTTCTCTATTTTCTCCTTAAGTTATACCTCAGATCCCTCACTGATAAGGAGAGGGCACTGAGGATCAGCGAGCATAAGTTCCGATCACTCTTCATGGAACTTCCTCTGGGTGTGGTCCTCATGGACACCTACGGCAGAATACTTGAATCCAACCCTGCCATGGGGAGGTTCCATGGTGATTCCCTGGATGGCATGCTGATTGGTGAGATCCACCCGGACCTCGAACCCGGCCCTGACAGGGAATTCATGGTAAGGATGGATGGAAGGTGGCTCCGTGTGGTCATCACCAGAATCGAGGGCGGATTCCTTGGAATCTTCGAGGACCTCACAGATATAAAGAATTCAGAGGAGGCTGCAAGGAGGTCCCTTGAGGCCAACAGAACACTCCTTGCAGAACTCCATCACCGCGTCAAAAATAACCTGCAGATAATATCCAGCCTGATAAGCATCCAGTCCTCCAAAATGCCCCGGGAGCACGCCGAGATCATGAGGAGTCTTCAGCTGAGGATAAAGTCAATTGCGGTGATCCATGAGATGCTTCTATCAAGCCCCGAGTCCAGCAGCATCAGCTTCGCATCCTATGTCTCGGGCCTCACAGGCTACCTCCGTGACATGTATCAATCAGCCGCCGAATTCGAGCTGGATGTACCTGATGTGGAGTTCAATATTGAGACAGCCGTTCCACTGGGCCTCATAGTGGGCGAACTTGTATCCAACAGCCTCAGGCATGCATTTACTGATGGTGGAACCATCAGAATATCCCTTGAGGCCCGGGATGATGGATTCATTCTGGTGGTGGCTGATAATGGCGGGGCCTTCCCGATAACTTCAGCCTTCAGGAATCAGCCGGCATCGGCCTGGAGCTTGTTAAGAATCTGGTGAAACAGCTTGAGGGGAGTATTGATTGCCATTCAAATGAATGGACAACCTTCATGGTTGAGTTCAGGGAGCTGAAGTATCCTGAGAGGCTTGAGGGTATGGTTTGAGTTTGCCAATGACTCCTATTTCAGTGGTTTAGATGTTAGCTGAGAGGAATCTTAGCTGCTCTGACTCCTATTTCAGTGGTTTAGATGTTAGCTGAGAGGAATCTTATTATCCTTTCAGGGTCATTCATGAGTATCCTCATGACGTTCTCAGCACTTCCATAGTATGGTGCAAGGTACACCGTGTAGATCAGGTAGGATACCAGTGCAAGGACACAGAGGATTATGAGGAGGGCGATGAGGATTTTAGCCCCCAGACCCATCCCCTTCCCTTTCACAGGTTCTCCGGATCTTTCCTGGAAGAGCTTATCTGCGCAGCTCTGGCAGTAGTTCTTGCCGGCGAGTTTAAGCCGGCACTCCTCGCAGAGTATCCTCCCGCATATTATGCATGAGGCCACACCCTCACGTTCAGGGTGTTTGTCGCAGTTCAAGGCATCACCACCATTCAGTCCTGGCGCGGCCAGGTTATGATTCTCGGGTTCTCAACTCCTTCAACACGTTCTCCTATGAAGTCTGGCCAGTTCCCGGTCTCAAAGCCCTTCTGGGCCAGGAAACCATAGATCCACCTTGAGAGCCCTATGCCGGTGCAGCCGGTCCAGATGTTCAGGTTACGGGCCTCCCTTATTGAGAAGCCCTCGATGAAGTGGGTGCCATGGACATTGGCTGATACAACTGCAACCCCCTTCTCCCTTCCAGGGAGTGAGAGCCTCATCTCATACTTTGGAACATCAGGGAACTCTATACCCCTCTCCTCAACCTTCCGGCCCTCCAGGTAGAAGGGGTCATCACCCACCTCTGTGTACCATTCAAGTTCCAGTTCATCGGCGGCATCATGTGAGAGTTCAACTGTCCGGTCACGTATCTCCTCTGTCTCTCCTGGTTCGGCCAGCCATACGAGTTCCACCCTCTGGAATTCATGGACCCTGTCAAGGCCCTTGGACCCTCCGGCCTCCCACCTGTAGGTCCAGCCGCTCCTGTCAAAGAACTTTACTGGGAGGTCCTCAGCACTCACAACCTCGTGTGAGAGGAACTGGTAGAAGGGTTCGCACTGGGCCGGGGCTATAACGTAACCGGGATCCTTTATTCCCCTCTTAAGCAGATCCATGGGAACCTCCCGGTTTATGATGAGCTCATTTTTGAACTCCTCAAAGGTCTCAGGGTCCCTGCTCGGGGCGCTGCAGTAGTACATCCCCTCAGGGAGGCCCTCAAGGTACCTCATCTTGTTCATGATGTCAAGGGGTATGAGTTTGGGGAAGAGGCACTCAACAAATCCCAGGGGTTTCACAATCCTTTCAATGAAGAACTCCTCCAGGGCCCGGTGGAGGGCGGTTATCTTTGGACCGTAGAACCACTGTCCCCTTCCAGGGAACTTCTTGACCCATCCAAGGCGCATAGCCTCCTCTGTGGGGTCACCCTCAAAGAAAAAATCCCTGCTCCTGCTCCTGGCAATTATCTCACCGGGCGTTGCCCTTGTGACCTGTACCGTCAGGTCATCTGATGATTCAACAAGGGTCCTGGCGTGCTTCACCACACGGTCGAACACGTGTTTCCTCAGGTCGGATTCCTCCAGGGGCTGGAATCTGACCATTATGGTGCCATCTGTGATGGCGGCGTCCTCCACGAAGGGCAGTTCAGCCAGGCTGGGGATACCTGATACACCCGGGGCCTTCATTTCCATGGTGTAATCGGTGACTGATATCCCCCTAACACCCACCCTGTACTTTGGCCCGAGTAACTGTCCAAGGGGTTTCTTGAGCCTTAGAAGACCATCATGGGCCCTGACCCGTCTCCCTGACTCCATCTCAATGTGGAGTGTGTCGCCTTCAAGTCTCCAGGATTTTATATGGGCTGCTTCATGTTCCTGCCCCTCGGGGACTCCCCTGCGCAGGATGTCTGATTCGGCTTCAGTGAAGAATTTTTCCAGGTCATCCTCTATCCCAGGAACCTCTTTGCTGAGTTTTATTATTCCCTTGAGTTTGAATTTCATCCGATCACCGTTTATTTATTCACACCTAATTTCAATAATTCAGTCAGTATCACATGGTTTCATCATCTTCTCAACCACCATCTCAGAGAATATAAGGTCATCTGCGGTGTTGAGGGCGGTGCCAATGGAATCCGCCTCTGTGGTGAACCTGACCTCGGAGCCCTGAATTTCGGATTCAACAAATGATGCGTTATCTGGTTCAAGGGCCCTTTTCATGATCTCGGCCTCCTCCCTGGATTCATATTCTGCTTTTATGGTTATGGATATCATCATTTTCTTCTGCCTGTTTTGGGGCTGTAGTTCAGGATTCATCTCATCCCACCTCCTCCTGGAGTGATATTATCCTCTCTGAGATGTCCCTTATGGACCTCAGTGCCTCTGAATCAGGGTACATCATGAGGGGTTCTCCCCTCATATCCGCGGCTATAACCTTTTCATCCCTTGGCACCGATCCAAGGACCTCCAGGTTAAGGGATGCGAGTCGCTCCCTCATGAATTCCTCCTCATGGATATCTGAGACCTTGTTTATCACTGCCATTATCCTCTTCACTCCAATGTCACCTGCGAGCTTCTTTATCCTTTCAGCGGTTTCAAGTGATTTGAGGCCGGGTTCAACCACCACCACCATGAGGTCCACGGATTCAGCGGTTCTCCTTCCAAGGTGCTCTATCCCCGCCTCCATGTCCAGTATAACCATCTCATCCTTCCTGAGTATCAGGTGCCTCAGCAGGGCCTTGAGGAGCACCGAGGCCGGGCATACGCATCCCTCACCTCCATGTTCAACGGTGCCCATCACCATGACCCTGAGGCCGGGGCGGAGGGGATGTTCAATTGAGAGGGAATCCGGGAGGTCACCTATCCTGGGGTTTAGCTTGAAGACCTCACCGAAGGAGGAACCCGGCTCAGCACCGGTTCGCTCCCTTATAACATCCTTCATCCTTGATATCGGCTCCACATCCCCCTTTATCCCTATGCTGGATGCCAGGTTCATATCAGGGTCAGCGTCTATGGCAAAGACCTGGAAGTTCTCTGAGAATATGCAGGCCAGGGTCCCGGCTATGGTTGTCTTGCCGACCCCACCCTTACCTGTTATGGCTATCTTCATGATGACACCATGGAAACTTTTAAAAACCATCCCTGCTAATTATATGTATCCTTATATTTTCAGGTTATCTATTAACTCTTTGCTGTCCAAGACAATATTTATTAATGGTTACCGAGATACTCATTTCATAGTTATTCTCACAGGATCACAGGAGGATTATTTATGGTTCGTGCATACACAAGAAGAGAATATATCAAGAAGATTCCAGGTTCAAAGATCGTTCAATATGATATGGGTAACCTCTCAGCTGAATTCCCTATTTCACTGAGTGTGGCCGTCAAGGCACCCACCCAGATAACCCACAACGCCCTTGAGGCTGCCAGGATAGCTTCAAACCGTTACATGCAGAGGAGGGCCGGTAGGATGGGTTACCACCTCAAAATAAGGGTTTACCCCCACCACATTGTACGTGAAAACCCCATGGCGACCGGTGCCGGGGCTGACCGTGTACAGGACGGTATGAGGAAGGCCTTCGGTAAACCTGTAAGTACTGTGGCACTCGTTAAGAAGAACCAGAAGATAATTACAATCGAAACGAACAAGAAGAACTTCAAGGATGCCAAGGAAGCCCTCAGAAGGGCTGCAATGAAGTTCCCGGTGCCATGCAGGATCGTCATTGACAGGGGCGAGGAACTGGTTAAATAAACCTCTAATTTTTTTCAAATTCAATAATCATCACACAGCTAGTCCAGGGGATAAAATGGTTAAGTATGTGGCGTTTTTTGAGGAACTCGGTAAGGATGATGTGGGAATAGCCGGTGGAAAGGGGGCCAACCTGGGTGAACTGACACAGGCAGGCATACCCGTCCCCCCGGGTTTTGTTGTAACAGCGGCGACCTATGACAAGTTCATGACAGACACCGGACTGCAGCCGGTGGTCATGGAGATGCTTGAAAACCTTGATGTCAACGATACAAAGGAACTCCAGAGGGTTTCAGCCGAGATAAAGGACATAATAACATCAACTGAGGTACCGGAGGACATACAGACCCTCATAATAGAGTCCTACAATGCACTATGTCAGAGGATAGGAAAGGATGATGTTTACGTAGCCATACGTTCCTCAGCCACGGCAGAGGACCTCCCCGAAGCATCCTTTGCGGGTCAGCAGGACACCTTCCTGAACATCAGGGGCGCCGAGGATGTCCTGGATTATGTAAGGAGGTGCTGGGCATCCCTCTTTGAGGCCAGGGCCATATTCTACAGGGAGGAGAACAACTTCGACCACTCAAAGGTTTACATAGCAGTCGTTGTCCAGGAGATGGTGGACGCCGAGAAGGCAGGGGTCATGTTCACGGTCCACCCATCAACAGGTGAGGACAGGATACTAATAGAGGGGTCATGGGGCCTTGGTGAGGCCGTTGTATCAGGCTCAGTCACCCCTGACACCTACTGGGTTGATAAGGGAACAGGGAAGCTCCTTGAATTTACTGTTGGTGAGAAGAACATAATGTTCACCCGGGAGGATGGCAGAACCGTGAAGAAGGAGGTCCCCCCTGAACTCCGGAACAAACGTGTTCTCTCTGACGGGGAGATCGCGGCCCTTGCAGAGATGGGCAGGAGGATACAGGACCACTACGGCTCACCACAGGACACAGAATGGGCCATAATGGATGGTGACGTTTACATGCTCCAGTCAAGACCCATAACAACCCTGGGAGAGGCAACCGAGGAGACAGAGGTCAAATCCAGGGAGATACTGGTTAAGGGCCTCGGTGCAAGCCCGGGCCTTGCCTCAGGTAGGGTCAAGATAATCAGGGAGATCCATGAACTTGACAAGATACAGATCGGAGATATTCTCGTCACGGTCATGACAACCCCCGACATGGTGCCAGCCATGAAGAGGGCCAGCGGCATAATAACCGATGAGGGTGGTGTCACATGCCATGCAGCCATAGTGTCCCGTGAACTTGGAATACCCTGCGTTGTTGGTACCGGGAACGCAACTGAGGTCCTCAAGGAGAACCAGGTCGTCAGCATAGACGGTAACAGGGGACTCGTCTATGAGGGCAGTGTAATTGAGGGGGAGAAGAAGGAGGCTGAGGCCGAGACCGTCACCGTGGAGTCACCCCTTCTGACAGTCACAGAGGTCAAGGTCAACGTCAGCATGCCAGAGGCTGCAAGGAAGGCCGCCGCCACAGGGGCCGACGGGGTTGGACTTTTAAGGACAGAGCACATGATGTTAACCACGGGCGTGCACCCCAGGAAGTTCATTGAGGAGGGCAGGGAGGACGAACTCGTCAATACCCTTGCAGAGAACATCCTTAAGGTTGCAGATGAGTTCTATCCACGCCCCGTATGGTACAGGACCCTGGATGCGCCCACAGACGAATTCAAAACCCTTGAGGGCGGTGAAAATGAGCCCTACGAGCACAACCCGATGCTTGGATGGAGGGGTATACGCAGGGAACTCGATGAACCCGAGATCCTGAGGGCCGAGTTCCGGGCGATAAAGAAACTCCATGAGCAGGGTTACACTAACATAGGCATAATGATACCACTGGTCCAGCACCCTGATGAACTCAGAAAGGCCAAGATGATCGCTGAGGAGGCTGGCCTTAAACCCCACAGGGACGTTGAATTCGGTATAATGGTCGAAACACCTGCAGCGGCCCTGATAATCGAGGACTTCATAGAGGAGGGAATTGACTTTGTGAGATTGGAACCATGACCTCACCCAGTACACCCTCGCCATAGACAGGTACAATGAACACGTGGCGACCTTACACCGAGGGCCACCCTGCCGTCCTCAAACTCATAGAGAGGGTTTAAGGATATGCTACGTGGCAGGTGTCAGGACAAGTATTTGTGGCCAAGCAGGCAGCATCCCACGGATAGTTGAGAAACTGGTGGAGCTTGGGATAAGCAGTGTATCCGCAACACCGACGCGGTTGCAGAGGTGAGGAAGACGGTTGCAAGGGCCGAGCAGAGACTCCTCCTCAAGGCCGCACAGGAACTCCTCTAAACTATTTTTGGGCGTAAAAATGGATGAAAGGGTCTACCCGAGGAAAAAGTACTTGAACTTCTCGCCGAATTTCAGAGGAGGGACATGACCTACACCTCAGGCAGAATCCTCGGATCCATGTGCACATCATCCCACCCCCTCGCAAGGAGGGTTTACTGTGACTTCCTGGAGTCCAACCTGGGGGACCCCGGGCTCTTCAGGGGCACCAGGGAACTGGAATCCGGGGTGATAGGCATGCTCGGGGAGCTCCTCTCAGAACCCGATGCAGCAGGTCACATAATAACAGGGGGCACCGAGGCAAACCTCATGGCCATGAGGGCAGCCAGAAACATGGCTGGAGCTGAAAAACCTGAGATAATAGTCCCGAAGTCAGCCCATTTCTCCTTCAGAAAGGCCGCAGATATACTGGGACTCAGACTCAGGGAGGCTGAACTGGACCAGGACTACAGGGTGGACGTTGAATCTGTGAGGAAACTCATATCAGAAAACACCGTGGCCGTTGTTGGAGTCGCAGGGACCACAGAACTCGGGAGGATAGACCCTGTGGAGGAACTCTCAGAGATCTGCCTTGATGAGGACATACACCTGCATATAGACGCCGCATTCGGGGGTTTCATAATACCCTTCCTCAGGGAAACCGGCGCTGAACTACCTGAATTTGATTTCAAACTTCAGGGGGTCTCATCAATAACCGTGGATCCCCACAAGATGGGCCTGGCCCCCATCCCCAGCGGCTGCATACTCTTCAGGGACGCCTCCTACCTGGATGCCATGAGTATAGAGACACCCTACCTCACAGAGAAGCAGCAGTCAACCATAGTGGGCACCAGGACCGGGGCATCAGCCGCAGCAACCTGGGCAATCATGAAACACATGGGCCGTGAGGGCTACCGCAAACTCGCCCTGAGGGTCATGGGTGTAACACGCAGACTCAGGGACGGACTGGTGGAACTGGACTACCAGCTCGTGGTAGAACCCGAACTCAACATAGTGGCCTTCAACCACCCCGCCATGGGGCCACATGAACTTGCAGACAGACTCGAGGAGCTGGGATGGGCGGTATCGGTCTCATCCTGCCCGCCAGCCATAAGGGTGGTTCTCATGCCCCATATAATGGAGGAGCACATCGAACTACTGCTGAGGGACCTTGAGGGTATCAGGTTGAGGGAGGAGTAACCCGGGTCAGAGGTTGATACCATGATAAGGATAGAACTACCAGCCACCGGAGATGAGATAGCAAAACTCAGTGTCGGTGACAGGGTGCTCATGGATGGCACCATCTACACGGGAAGGGATGCAGCCCTCCCAAAACTGGTCAAGGCCCTGAAAGCGGGAGAGGAGCCCATCAACGTCATGGGCGCCGCCATAATGCACACAGCTGTAAGTCCAGCAGGCATAGCCCCCACAAGCAGCAACAAGGAGGACATAGAGGAAAGCATACCCTACCTTGCATCAAGGGGCGTGCTTGTCCACATAGGCAAAGGAAAACTTGGAGATGAGACTGTCAGGGCCCTCAAGGAGGCCGGCGCAGTCTTCATAGTAACACCACCCACAGCGGCCCTGCTGACAAGCAGGGTTAAATCGAGCAGGTGCCGCCTTTGAGGAGGAGGGCATGGAGGCCATCTTCGAACTCAGGGTTGAGGGCATACCCGGCATCGTCGCAGCTGCCAGGGGAACATCCATCTATGATTGACCTGATCCCTGCCTTCACCCTAGCAGACCCTGTCGTGAACACCAGTAACTGGTTTTTCTCTGATTTTAAAGGGTATGGCTCAAACGGCAACCCGGATCGGACTAATCTGATGGCCTCCCGAAGGCCAGATCCCCTGCGTCCCCGAGTCCAGGGACTATGTAGCCCATATCGTTAACCTCCTCCTCAACACCGCATGTGTAGACATCTATACCCCTCTGAAGGACCCTGTCAAGGCCCATCCTGGAGGATATGATATTGAAGACCACCGTCCTCGCAGGGGAGCCATGGGCCTCAAGGGCCTCCAGGATACCTATCATGGTGTTCCCTGTTGCTAGCATGGGGTCCGCTATCACCAGTATCTTATCATCAAGTTCAGGGACCCTGATGTAGTCGATTGAGACCCTGAATGGGGGCTCATCTGACCTCCTCGCACCGATAATACCGTGTTCTGCCTCAGGGAAGACCTTCATCACACCCTCTGTGAAGGGCAGTGAAGCCCTGAGGATGCTCAGAAGAACTATCCTGTCCCTGTCGGTTATCTCAACACCACTGGCCGTGCCCAGGGGGGTTTCAACCTCAACCTCACGCCATTTAAGGGTGTCTGCAAATTCGTAGGCCATGTAGCGACCTATATCAGTCACTCCCCGTCTGAAGCTGGCCGGGTCTATCCCCCTGCACCTTATGGTGGTGAGCTTCTCCCTGACTATCAGGTTATCAATCACCCTCAGCATCATCCTCTCTCCATCCACAGCTTATCATGTTAATCGCCATCATCGATCTCCCTGAGCATTTTACCCCTGGCCTGGGGGATGACCTCTATCCTGGCATCCTCAAATTTAAGGTCGAATTCAGCCCCATCAAGGAGCATGTGCATGAACACCGCCAGGGAGGAGACCTCAGAGTGGGGCTGATTGGTCACCCCCACGTTGTAGTCTGCAAGGCTGTAGACCTTCCCGGGGACCCTTGCACCCCCCACCACAATGAGCTTGTCCTTGCCGTTATCCATTATCCCGGGCACAACGTCCCTGGCAGGTAAACCGTACATGGTGAGGTGTATGACCTCCCCACCATCCTTCTTCCAGGAGTCTATGACACCCTGCCAGTTCCTCCGGTAGACCACACTGAAGGGACCACCCCATCTCCTGACAACATCCTCAACACCCTCCATGAGTTTAGGGTCCTCCTCACCACTCAGTATAACCTCCGAGGCACCGAAGGCCCTTGCAGTGAGGCATACGTGTGTCGTGATCCTCGCATCCCTTGATGGTCTGTGACCAAGCCTCAAAACCTTCACATCCATTATACTGACCTCCAATGAATCATTAAATACCATTAAACTCTCCACATGCTGGATGGGCACCCCCTTTACCTACAGCCCCGTTAATCTGATGGCCGCAAGGAGGCCCAGAAGTGACATCATCCTCCCCACCTCATTCGAGGCCCCCAGCACGTCACCCGTGCTCCAGTAGAAGTTCCTCCTGGCAACAAGACCAATGAAGACTCCTGAGAGGACAGCAACAGCAACACTAACAGCACCGGGAACCCCCGCCAGGAGGTATGCTGCAACGGCCCAGAAGATCCAGACCATGCCGGTGAAGGGGCTTCTACTCGCCATTATGAAGTGCCTCCCGGTCCCACCATCGAGGGGCCTGGATACCCGGGCGCAGCCCGTGAGGCACACCTTGGCCGAGACCTCCCCTATGAGGAGTCCCTGGAACAGGACACCCTGTGGAAGGGAATAGATGGCTGCTATGGTGGTTGATGATACGATGAGCAGAAGTCCAAGGCCACCTGTGCCTATCCTGGGATCCCTCATTATCTCTATCTTCCTCTCAAAGCTTCCATGGGACATGAGGGCGTCACCCATATCTATGAGGCCATCGAGGTGGTGGAAACCTGTGAACCAGATGGCGAATCCATAGGCAACACAGGCAACAACCGCCCCCGGGAACACTAGGGATGCAGCCACCCCGGCTGAACCCACTGCAACCCCTATGAGGGCGCCCACAAGGGGCCAGTGGAGTGTGAGTGAAGCTATATCCTCAATGCTGGCCTCTGATTTCAGGGGCAGAACCGTTGAGAAGGATATGAGTCCCCTGAGTTTGCCGGTGACGTTCATCAGGCACCCCCCTCGCAGGCGGATCTTTCTGTCTGTGGTGAGGGGAGTGGTGTAAACAGGGTTCTGGCGGATCTTGCTGTCCTCACAGGTCTACCCCCATCATTCGAAGAGGCGTGACATGCACCCGGCTATGAGACCCGCAACGGCATCATCCACCATGGGGCCCAGTTCCCCGAGGATACCGGGTTTTTCCTCATCATATCTCTTGAAGTTGAATATGGCCTTCGTACCTGCCACCTGGTTGGCAACCGCCATCCCCAGGACCTCATCACTGTAGAGGAAGGCAGGGTCATCCCTCAGATCCACACCGAGGATCCTCAGGTTTTCTATGTCCCCCTCAAGGTGCAGGGCGGCTGCAAGGAGGGCCCTGACATTGAGGTCCCCCAGTGCCCTCTGAATCTCTGACCTGAGACGGTCCCGGAGCTCGGCGGTGACATCAACACCCACCACCAGATCCATACCCGCATCGACCATGCCATCAATGGTGACGCCGCGGGCCTCAAGGAGCTCCTCAACCCCCGGGCCATCCAGGAGCACACCCTGAAGGGAGCGCCTGACAGCCCCCCTTATGTAATCTTCACAGGGCCGTCCATCACCCGGGAGTGCCACGACCCTCAACCGCTGCCCCATTATCTCAGTGAGGATCCCGGCGGTCGATGATACCTCCTCCACACTGATCCTCAGGGCTTCAGGTATCCGGTCACCGCAGGGCTCCCCGACGACCACCAGGACGTCCATCACATCCCCTGTGGATGAGAATGCCACCGCATCACCATCCCTCACCATGCAGTGGCCCCGGGGGAGGTCATGATGGACCTCGTCCTCAATTCTGATGCTTGAATCTGCAGTAACAAGGCCTGAATCTGCACTCACAGTTACATGATCCTCTTCAACCACAATCTCTGCACCGTTAACATTCATTTTCTTCTTCAAGTGATTCACCTTCAACATACGCCACCAGCTGTGACAGCTCTTATGATACCGGCAGTTCTCAGCTGCTGGAGTTTACACCCTCATCAGATTTATTATCTACACAGCACATATCTATGTATGGTGATATTAATGAAGGTGCATCTACGGGTATTCATTGAGGTCGAGAACCTGGGCCGTGTCATGAACATACTGGCAGATGAGGGCGTCACAGGCTTCTACATAGTGGAGTACAAGGGCGTCTCCCCGACAGAGTGGAAGGGATTCTCAGTCAAGGAGGACCCTGAATCAGCCATTTCACTGATACACGACTATGCAAGGGACGCAGTCCTCATATGCTCGGTGGTTGATGAGGAACTCGTTGAACCAATCGTAAACAGGTTCGGTGAGGAACTGGCCAGTGAGAAGTACACCATAATAGAGATACCCATAAGAAGGATAATAGTCAACTCACCCTAGTGAATATAAGCGGTGCTCGGATGGTAACAGTCATAGACCCCCAGCTGGCAGGGGTATCAGGTAACATGATGGTGGGCGCCCTCATAGACCTCGGGGCCCACCCCGAGAGGACAGCTGAGGTCATGGAGGATGCGGCGTCCCACTTCGGCGGTGCTGATGTGAGTGTATCTGAGGTTAAAAGGGCGGGCCTCAGGGCCACATACGTTGATGTGAGGGCTGACGAATCACTCAGTGTGGGCTACCTGGAGTTCCTCAGACTCCTTGAGGGGATCAGCCACCCTGCCCTGGATGATGAGATGCTATCAATGGCAAGGGCCGTCTTCCACACCATAGCCCAGGCAGAGGCCTCTGTCCATGGAGTGAAACTGGATGAAGTTCACTTCCATGAGGTCGGCGCCGCGGATGCGGTTGCAGATGTCATGGGGGCGGTGTTCGCATACTTCGACCTCAACCTCCACAGGGATGAGGTCTACACCCTCCCGGTTGCAGTCGGAGGGGGACTGGTGAGGGGTGCCCATGGCCTCACACCGGTCCCTGCACCCGCCACAACCGAGATACTCAGGGGATTCCCTGTCACAGGGGGACCATCCGGGGTTGAACTTGCCACACCCACCGGTTCGGCCCTCCTCGTGAACATGGTGCGGGAGCACCGCAGGTTCTTCCCACCAATGGAGATCCAGGCCACAGGCTACGGGGCCGGGAGCATGGACCCTGAATTCCCCAACATACTGAGGATAGTAAGGGGCTCAGGGCAGGTACCCCATGACACTGTCACGCTCCTTGAGACCAACGTGGACCACCTGAGCGGCGAGGTCCTCGGAAACATTTTCGAGAGGCTCCTGGAAGCCGGGGCGCTGGATGTGACCCTCACGCCGGTCATAATGAAGAAGAACAGACCAGGACAGCTTATAAGGGTCATCTGCAGGGAAAACGAGTATGAGAGGATCCTTGAGCACCTCTTCTCAGAGACAGGGACCCTGGGTGTGAGGATATTCCCCCAGGTCCACAGGGGAGTCCTTGAGAGGAGGATCATGGAGGCCGAGGTTGATATCAAGGGCCGCAGGACGGCAAGGTTCAAGGTTGGCCTCATGGGCTCAAGGGTCGTAAATGCACGGATAGAATACGAGGATGCCCGGAGGATATCACTTGAGACAGGAATACCACTCAGGGATGTTATTGAAATGTCTGAGAAACAGTTCAGAGACCTTAAATTCAAGGCGGATCAGGAGAATGATGGTAGCGGAGGCCTGAAATGAGGGCAATAAGCATACTCTCAGGGGGTATGGACTCGGCAGTTGCAACGGCACTCATGATGGATGAATATGAGATCCATGCCATAACCTTTGATTACGGTCAGAGGAGTGCCAGGATGGAGCTGGAATATGCGAGGAGACTATCAGAGCACCTCGGCATCGAACACACCACACTGGACCTCCAGTGGCTTGGAAGACTCGGGGGCTCAGTGCTCACGGCTGGAGGGGACATACCATCCCCATCGAACCTTGATGACACCGTCGAGTGCCTTGAGACAGCCAGGAAGGTCTGGGTACCGGGGAGGAACCTGGTATTCACCTCCATAGGGGTCTCCTTCGCCGAGGCCATGGATGCCGGTGCGGTTATAGTTGGCTGGGACCTGGAGGAGGCTGAGACCTTCCCTGATAACTCAGAGGAGTTCCTTGATGCATTCAACAGGCTCCTGGAGATAGGGACCCTGGATGGTGTTCGTGTGGTGGCACCGGTGATTGGTATGACCAAAAGGGAGATAGTGGAGGCAGGCCATGAAGTGGGGCTACCATTCGAGTTAACCTACTCATGCTACGCTGGAGACAGGGTCCACTGTGGCGTCTGCGAGTCCTGCATGAGGAGGAGAAGGGCCTTTGAGCTTGCAGGTATTGATGATCCCACAGAGTACCGTGAATAGTTCGACAGCGGCCCCATAACCCTATTCTATTTTTTGTCTGATCCAGTAAAATCCGCAGTGAAAAAAATAATGAAAACAGGCTTCTTTCAGAGGAATGGTTGAGGCCTGAATCATATATTTAACGGTCCCGGACTAGAGGCAGAATATAAAAGAAGGTTTTTATTTTATGACCATGATTATGTCGCCGGTCTCAACCTTTTCACCCTCAGCGGTGTATATCTTCTCAACAACACCACCGTGGGGTGTCTGGATATCGTTCTCCATCTTCATGGCTTCAACAACCGCGACAACGTCCCCGGCATTCACCTGGTCGCCCTCACTGACCTTGAGCTTCACAACCATGCCCTGCATGGTGGACTTAACTGCACCCTCAACATCCACCGGTTCGGGTTCAGCTTCCTCGATGGTCATGTAGCCTGTGGGGACCACCTTGACCTCGAACTCGTCACCATCGACCTCCACGTGGAAGACGGTTGGCACCTCACCTGTCGGGGCCATCTCCTCTGCCGGGGGCTCCAGGGGCTCCTCCTCGATTTCACCCCTCAGGAATTTAGGTGCAATGGCAGGGTAGAGGGCGAGGGTCAGTATGTCCTCCTCCTTCTCTATTATGCCCATCTCCTCACCCTTCCTCCTGCACTCATCATACTGGGGTTTGAGGATGTCCGCTGGTCTGCAGTCGATGGGTTTCTCATCTCCGATGACCTTCCTTGCGACCTCCTCATTTAATGGGGCAGGGGGTCTGCCGTAGAGTCCCCGGAAGTAGTCCTTCACCTCATTGGTGACCATGCTGTACCTCTCACCGCTCAGGACGTTCATAACGGCCTGTATACCGACTATCTGACTGGTTGGGGTTACAAGGGGAGGGTAACCCATATCCTTCCTCACCCGGGGCATCTCCTCGAGGACCTCCTCATAGCGGTCCAGGGCGTTCTGCTCCTTGAGCTGCGCAACAAGGTTTGACAGCATACCCCCGGGTATCTGGTATATGAGGACGTCTGTGTCGATCTGCTCGGCTATGGGGTCGAGGATGCTGCTGTACTTCTTCCGGATCTCCTCGAAGTACTTCTTGATGTTCTTCAGGATCTCAAGGTCAAGGCCCGTGTCGTAGGGTGTGTCCCGGAGTGCAGCCACAATGCTCTCTGTGGGTGGCTGGGAGGCACCCCAGGATAGGGGTGATATGGCGGTATCAAGTATATCAACGCCGGCCTCACAGGCGGCATAGTAGCTCATGGGTGTCATTCCACTTGTGCAGTGGCAGTGAAGGTTCACCATGAGGTCGGTCTCTTCCTTGAGGGCCCTCACGAGTTCGTAGGCATCATGTGGAGATATTAGGCCTGCCATGTCCTTTATTGCAACGGAGTCACATTCAAGGGCCTCCAGTTCCCTTGCAAAGTCCACATAACTCTCAAGGGTGTGATAAGGGCTGATGGTGTAGCAGATGACTCCCTGCACATGGGCTTCCTGTTCCCTGGCGACCTTTATGGCGTACTCCATGTTCCTTATGTCATTGAGGGCGTCGAATATCCTGAAGACATCAACGCCGTTTTCATAGGACTTCTCAATGAACTTCCTCACTATGTCATCGGGGTAGTGCTTGTACCCCACAAGGTTCTGGCCCCTGAGGAGCATCTGTATCGGCGTCCTTTTCACGTGTTCCTTAAGTTCCCGTAGCCTCTCCCATGGATCCTCATTCAGGTAGCGTATGCAGGTATCGAAGGTTGCACCGCCCCATGCCTCCAGTGAGAAGAAACCCACCCGGTCCATTTCCTCTGCGATGGGTGTCATGTCACGGGTACGGAGGCGTGTTGCAAGAAGTGACTGGTGCGCATCCCTGAATGCTGTTTCAACGACCTTTATCCCTTTCATCGTGACCCTCTCATGAGATCAATTAGATTCTTTATATACATAGTAGGAACTTCCTTAAATACACAGCAGATGTATTAATTCATCAGAACTCTGTACTACAACGTATAATGGTTATAAGGGATGAAATCATAATCCTAACAATTAAATTTACATGGAATTTTAAGGGAGAATCAAAAATGGCAAAGATAATCATAGATTATGATGAATGTGATGCATGTGGAGAATGTGTTGATGTATGCCCGATGGAGGTACTCATAATAGTTGATGGTAAGCTCGAGGTCCAGCACCCTGAGGAATGCAATGAATGTGAGGTGTGCATGGACGTATGTCCAAACGAGTGCATAGAGGTTGAAGAGGACTGATTCCCTTACAGACCCTTTATTTATTCCTTATTTCTGTATATGATAATTCTGGTAAGAAGATTTTCAGGGGATCGTTTCTAAGGTTTTTTTTGTATGTATGGAATTCTGGTAAGAAGATTTTCAGGGATTCTAAAGTTGTATTTTTAAAAAAGAGAATTCTGTGAAGGGATTATCTCTCCCTTTCACCGGCAATGAATTCATCCACCATACGCGCTGCCACGTCGTCAGTGTACTGGACCGGGGGATGCTTCATTGTATAGGATGATATGGAGGTCAGGGGCCCACCGATACCCCGGTCAATGGCCAGCTTGCAGCACCTTATGGCGTCAATAACACAGCCCGCAGAGTTGGGGGAATCCTCAACACTCAGCCTGAGCTCAAGGTTCATGGGGACGTCCCCGAAGAGCCTGCCCTCCATCCTCAGGAAGCAGATCTTGTTATCCTTCTGCCAGGGTATGTAGTCACTTGGCCCTATGTGGATGTTCTCATCATCCAGGCGGTCCTCACCAAGTATTGACTGGACAGCTTCGGTCTTGGACTCCTTCTTTGAGTCCAGACGGTCACGGTTCAGCATGTTGAGGAAATCAGTGTTCCCACCAGTGTTTATCTGGTAGGTGCGGTCGAGTTTAACACCCCTCCTCTTGAAGAGGTTTGTGAGGGTCCTGTGGGTTATGGTGGCCCCCAGCTGGGCCTTTATGTCATCACCGACTATGGGTATGCCCTTCTCCTGGAATCTGGCAGCCCATTCAGGGTCACTTGCAATGAATACAGGCATGTTGTTTATGTAGGCTACCCCCGCCTCAAGGGCGCAGCGGGCATAGAACCTTGCGGCCTCCTCTGAACCCACCGGCAGATAGTTGAGGAGTATCTCAGCCCCGCTCTCCCGGAGGACCTCAACGACATCCACGGGTTCCTCATCCGCAACCACGAAGGTCTGTTTTTCAGGGTAGTCCTTCATGTGGGGGGCCACACCATCAAGGACATGCCCCATGGACACCTCAACACCCATTTCCGGGACGTCATCGCAGAAGACTGCTGTACAGTTTGGTGGGGCGAATATGGCCTCACTCACATCCCGGCCAACCTTCCGCCTATCAATATCGAAGGCAGCAACGACCTCAATATCGCCGGGTTCATAGCCGCCTATATCCCAGTGCATGAGACCTATCGAGTCACCGGCACCCTTATTACGGTAATAGTATATCCCCTGAATCAGGGAGCTGGCACAGTTTCCCACACCTACTATCGCGATCTTTATCTTATCCAATTGAAACACCTTTCAGAGACTTGTGATAATCATAAAATCAAGGCTATAAATTGATCAACCTACTTTTTAAGATTTGCATATTAAACTATTAAATGTTTCGCCCTTCCCTGAAACCTCTCAATTGCATAGGAATCTGCGCACTCATTTTATATGTCCTGATGAGGGGATAATCACAGAAGCAGTAGGATTAACGCTTCCAGATCAGTAGAAGATGAGGCTCACCCTTATCAGGAGGAAGAGGAGCCACATAAGTAGCGTGAAGGGACCCCTGAATCTCTGATAATCGGGGAGGGCTGCATTGAAGCGCCAGGTTAAAATTATGATCAATATTAGAATGAGGTTTTCAACGTTACCCAGTATGTTGAGGGGGTTTTTAATGTAGGTTAGTATCCAGGCAACGGCCGTCAGGATGATCCCGGCCCACCCCAGCTTAACAAGTGGCCTGTAAACATCCTCTGATCCGAGTTTCAGCCGTGAGAGTAGCAGGATAACTGTGAATGATCCCATACCCAGTATCATGCCCAGGAACTGTGTGAAGAGGAGAATGACCGGCACCTGGAATATCTCTGATTTAAGCACCGGGAGCAGCACCAGTGCCTTCAGGGACTCATCCGGTGGGAAGGATTCAATGCTACCCACAGCAAGGGAGAACTTTTCCCTGTTTGCGGGACTGTATACCTTCAGCCGGTATGTGCCTGCATCAACGGTACCGTTGAACTCCGGGCCCTTGAGGTAGTAGTCGCCACCGAATTCTTCAAAGTAGGGCTCCCAGGTGCTGATGTTACCCTTGAGGGTCCCTATGACCTTACCGTCACCCCTTATTATGTCCACATACACGGGCTCTGCATCTGGAGAGTAGGGGACAAGTATGTTCACGTATAACCTGAAGGGACTCTCTGACGTTATCCTGAAGTAGACAGGTTTTCCCTTCAGCTCACCGTAGAATGCCTGTGAAACTTCAGGGTTCTGTACAATGACCTCATCTGACCCTGTTACCAGCCTCGGCTGATGTGAGTATGCAGCTGAGGCACAGGTAATGGTTATGAGTACGATGATAAACAGAACCCAGCCTCTCATGTTGATATATATGGAGATATGATTTAATAAATATCACGGTGCGGATTCTTTTTGTCATATATCATCCCTCCTTTCTCCGATAAGATATTATTTAATGAACTGTCCGTAGCGTCAGGTGGCCTGGATGGCAACTGATGATGAGGCATGGGTTTCAGAAGAAAAAAGGTAGAGGTAAGCTAGCCGGCTATTTACTGTTAAAAAAAAATTTGAATTCCGGTCCTCAATGCACTCCATGGGGCCAGTTTGAGATTTGTAGTCATAACCGCCGGATTCCATGCACTCCCTGTATTCAAGCATATGCATCGGCTATTTTTGAGAGAATGCTATGATCTTCGAGATTTTAGAGGTTAGAAGCCAGCTGAAACCTTAGCAATTAAATTAACTCCAGCCCATTCAACTGAGGATCATAGGAGCCCCATCCTGGTCGGCGGAGATCAGGGTTACAGTTATGTACCTGCCGATATAAAAATGATAGATCATGAGACTATCAGACCAGAATAAGGTATCCCTAGTGGCGGGACTTTGTCTGGTGGGATTAGTTATTGTACTGAAGAATCTTCTTCTCATCCCATCAGATATCCTATCCAGGGATGTTCTCGTCTATATAATCATCTACTGGGCATTCACCGTCATTCCAGGAAGGAGAGGGGAGAAGGGATCAAAATATGATCATCCTTTATACTGGAGCTTGCTCATAATTTTAATTACATTAGTTATAATTACCATGTACCTGATATGAGCGCATGCTTGCAGCTATTAAGGGAGTGCTGAACCGGTCACCTGAGTTCCAGAGCTGCTTTGTTTTCAACAGGTTAAGCAGGGTAATGTTTGATGTCGCCACGGGTCTTTTTTTAATCAACCTCGATGACAGTTCCTGTTCTGAGCACATTTACATTACATGATCTGCCCAGAACTTTAAATGCCTCCTCTGAGGTGCAGTGGCCCGTGTAAATCTTTCCAACCTCAAATTCCTGGATCTCACTGGCCACATACAGTGCATCCCCTGAGATATGGAGGCCCCCCACGACCGTTCCAATCTCCCTGTCAGGGAAATGGTCCCGCACAGTGCCCAGTATGTTCAGTATGCCATTATGTGAGCAACCGGTCACAACAGTAAGCCCACCCTGACCATCAATGACAAGGACCAGTTCATCATCGAAGGTGTCAGGAACCAGACCCTGCGCTGACTCCATGAAGAGGGTCCTGTTACCCAGGGGTCTTCTGAATGGACCACTGAAACCCTTCAGGATGGTGTAGCCCTCATGGATCACCGTATCCTCATCAATGAGCCTTATCCTGGGATCTGTTATCTCCTCAATTCCTATGAACCTCTCAGCACCGTCCTCAACAGCCCATCGCCCCCTGAACGCTCCTTCACCGGTTAATACCTCAGTGTTTTCATTTATCTCCATGAAATGGGTCAGGCCGCCGCCATGGTCGTAGTGTCCATGGGAAAGGATGGCCAGGTCCACATCCCCCAGGTCAACACCAAGCAGCTCAGCATTCTCCATGAAGAGTCCGCTCTGACCGGTATCAAAGAGTATGTTCACATCACCCTCAATGTGGAGTGACAGTCCATGCTCGGCCCGGAGGGGTGGTCTTGCCCTATCCTCAACAAGGCACGTTATCTTCATATACATCACCGTCAAGTCTGTCCAGGATCTCATCAATCCTACTCTGCACGTCCTCGATGGGGTCCTCGGTGTTTATGATGTACCATCCATCTGCAAGTCTGAGGGCCTTCTCCCGGGTGCTGGTGAGGTCATCGAGGTTTTCAAACATTTCATGTTCATCCCTCTCCATCAGCCGCCTCAGGGACTCCTCAGGGGAAACGTCCAGGAAGAACATGTACTCTGTTGTGGGCAGAACCCTTGATAGCAGACGGTAAAGTACTGATGAGAGGGGCCCAGGGAGGTAGGCGACACCCATGAGGTACCTTGAGAATATGAGTGTATCCGGTCCGGGATTGGAGCGCCAGTGGTAGAGCCACAGGGACCTTATGACGTCCAGGGCGTAGAATATGGCTGCCCTGATGTGGTTAACCTTACCACCCCTGAGGAGGGCCTCCCTAGCCCTCTTACCATAGGGGTTGTCATCCTCGGGGTGGGACCTGAAGACGACATGCTCACCCCTCTCAAGGTACCTCCTCCTTATCAGCTCCGCGTGGGTGTCCTTCCCTGCTCCGTCGAGGCCGTCAATCACTATGAACCTCAAATCCCCATTCCCCCAAGTAGGATGTATGCTGCAACAGCCCCGAAGCAAGCAGTCAGGTTGTCGAGTCCCCGGGGGGTGAGGGCCTCCAGTACAGTTGATACCAGGGCCACCCCCAGGATAAGGTACGGGGTGAAGCCCTGGGAGTAGTAGGTGAGGACCACGGGGAGCATCACCAGGAGGATGATGAACATCCCAAGTGAACCCTCAAGGCTCTTCTTATCCCCCAGGACACTGAAGGTTGTCCTCCCGAACCTCTCACCCGTCAGGCTTGCGAACCCGTCACCGTAGGACATGGCTGCTATCCCTATACCTGTAATCCAGGGGGCCTCAAAGAAGAGGTATGCCAGGATGGTCCAGGATATGGAATAATATACGAGTCCAAGGCCGTGTCCGTAGGATGAGGCACGGTGCTTCACCCTGAGGGGGGAGTAGGGACTTAGGAGGAAGGTTATGAGGATGAAGGGGGCTGCTGCAAGGAATGTTATGACGAGGCGGCTCTCAAAGAGTGGTAATATAAATAGGATGTTACCAACCATTATATGTACAAACTTTCTGCTTAGATTTGGCCTATCACCCAGGAACCTCTCAGATACAAGTAATAAAACTGCAACATATACATATACCATCAGGAGTCCAAGAATGTCACTGCCAGTCATAGGATTTATGAAGTAATTCAAGATATAAGTGGGTTTTGATTTGACCTGGTCTGGCTGGCTCGGGTACATCCCAGCCCACACTATCCGCTTCCATGAGGGTTTTGATTTGACCTGGTCTGGATGGCTCTGATTCCAATTTACGGTGGAGGATAACAAACTGACAGACTTCAGTTTTAACCTGAGGTGATGAGATTTTACCGGTTCAAGAGGAGGTTTCCATATGAATCCATATATAGAGATACTCAGACCCGTAAATGCCGTCATGGCGGTGATAACAGTTATGCTGATGGCCCTCATCACGGGCAGATTCGATTTCAGTGTTCTCCTGGCATCTGTGGTTGTTTTCACAGCCACGGGTGCAGGTAATGTTATCAATGACTACTTTGACCATGAAATAGATGCCATAAACAGGCCAGAACGTCCCATACCATCAGGGAGGATCAGCAGGGGCGTTGCAGGGGTTTACTCAATCATACTATTTGCTCTGGCGTCCCTGATGGGGTTCTACCTTGGCCTGCTCCCGGGACTCGTTGTGGTCTCAAGTTCACTTCTCATGGTCTACTATGCATGGCGCCTCAAGAAAAGGTGCCTGGTGGGTAACATTACGATATCCTTCCTAACGGGCCTCAGCTTCGTCTTCGGGGGCATAGTCCTGGGGGAGGTGAGGGCTTCAATCCTCCTGGGCTTCTATGCCTTCCTGATGACCATGGCGAGGGAGATTGTCAAGGACATGGAGGATGTTGAGGGGGACCGGGCTGAGGGTGCAACAACACTCCCCATAACCCACGGGATGAGGATTTCAGGGGTCCTGGCAGCCTCCTTCATGCTGATCGCCAGCCTCACAAGTCCCAGCCTCTACCTCCTAGGGATATTCTCAGCTCTCTATATTCCTGTACTCCTACTAGCAGTGGCTGTTTTTCTAAGGGCAGCCATAATGATCCTCAGGGGTCAGGATAGGGCCACAGCATCCCGGGTATCAAGGATGATAAAGGTAGGCATGGCCCTGACATTCATCGCCTTTGCAGCTGGCAGCGGGACCATCACAGCACTCACAGGCCTTTCCTGAGGTGATCACAAAGTAACTGGCCACAGTGAATATATTCACAAAAAAGATTTAGTGTATGTGAATTGTTAGAAGAGAGCAGGGTAGGTGAAGGAGGTAGATGTTCATCCCCCCAACCTTCATTTAAACTCCTTCAAAACCACCCTAACCCTTTTTCTAATTTTCATCCCCCTAACCTGTTCCGGGTGGTTAACCACCTGGAACCATTGAATTTCTTTATAACTGTTTTATGGTTGATTTGTGGATCCTGAAACGACCTGGAACCATTGAATTCATTCACCACCCTTTATCCCGACTATATCAACCACTTCAACGAGTTTCCAGACATAGGATCGGTCCATCTCCACAAGACAGTTGAGTGGGTCCTCTGGTGAATGCCCCAGAGCCCTGAGGATGTTCCTTGAGAGCCCCCGCTTCTCTATGAGGTCAGCGAACATCTCCTTCACACGCCTCTTTGTTGAGGGGTCATTCTCCTCAACTATCTGGCCCTGCAGTGTAACGAAGCGATACTCTGAAAGGTCATCACTGTAGTGTTCGATTTCAACAGCGACGTAGGGGTTCCTCTTGAGGAGCTCTATCTTCCTGCCGTACCTCGTTGATAGGAAGTAGAGGTGTTCCCCATCAAATACATAGAGAAATGGGGCTATGTATGGATAGTCACCGTTGAAGGCTATCCTGCTTATGAAGTTCTCTGCTATGAACTCATCATACTCTTCCTTTGTCATCAGGGGTATCTTAACAATACTCATCCTTTTTCCTCCATATTCAGTTATCCATTAAAACTTAAACATCACCGGCTACAGGGTATCCTGCCCTCAGCCAGGCCCCGATACCGCCAAGGACGGTGGTCACATTGAAACCATGGCCTTCAAGTATGCTCGCAGCAATGGTTGACTTGTAACCGGAGTCACAGTAGATGACAACATCCTTCTCTGGGATCAAATCAAGGTTATCTGGCAGATCACCAACCCAGATGTGCTCTGAGCCCTCAATGTGGAACCTCTCCCTGTCTGTTATCTTACGGACGTCCAGGAGGAAGAAGTCACCCTCCATCTCCCTTAACTCATGGACACTGATGGCCCTCATTTTCATGATTTCAAGTCCAGCCATGTACCAGGAGGGGAATCCACCTGCAAGGTATCCTGCCATGTTATCGTATCCCAGCCGTATCAGGGACCTCCTCACAGGGTCCACACCCCTCCGGAGGCCTTCAACAATGAAGGGGACAACGGCACCCCTCCACTCATCATCACCATCATATATTAGGCATATATGGTCCCCTGCCCTCATGTCCCTGATGAGGGACTCCATGCTCCTATGACATGATATCTCCCTGAGCAGATCCCTGAACTTCCTGAGATTCCCCTCCATGGCATCCACCTCAGATTCCAAGGAACCTCCTCAGCGCATCTGCATCGGAAAGATCCCCTATAACCCTCCTCTCAGGCCCCGGGTTGAGCCTCTCAAGGGTGGGGATCGCTATTATACCCCTCTCCCTTGCAAGCCAGGGTTTCTCCAGGACGTTCACAACCTCCAGTTCCACCCTATCATCAATGACATCCATGAGGTTTTCAAGGGCCCTCTCTGAGAGGCTATCCCCGGTTACATAGAGCGCAGCCTTATCATCAGATAACACCCCCAGCCTTCACCAGGAGCCCCCCTTGATGAGTATACCCCTGTCTGTGAATCTGACCTCGGCGACGCTGCTTGAATGGTTCATACCCCTGCTCTTGAGTATCCTGAGGGACCTCCGGTACTCTCCGTTGGCCCGGATGCTCTCAAGGACGATCCAGGTGTCTATCAGGGAGGAGAGTTTAAGCTCAGTCGTTGTCGCGGTGAAGGGCGAGGCTATCAGATAGCTGAATATTGAGGTGATCCCCCTGCCTTTGAGGAAATCCGTTAACCTTATGAAGAGGTGCTTAGCATTCTCATTCCGGGTTTCAGGGCTCCCACCAGCCCCTGCCAGCCCGGTGACCGGGTCGACCAGAACACTGTCCGGGTTGAAGTCCATGATAAGGTCCTGCATGTATGTGAGGTGGGCCTCAAGGCCAAGGGATGTGGGGCGGTCAGAGTGTATGAGTAGCTTATCGCCCAGGAACTCACCAAGTTTGATGCCTATGGATTCCATGTTGCGGACTATCTGGTCAGCGGGTTCCTCATTGGAAAAGAATAGGCACCTCTCCCCCCTCCTGCATGACTCATAGGCAAACTTCGAGAGCAGGCTGGTCTTACCGGCCCCGGTGGTACCTGATACGAGCACTGCTGACCCCCTGTACACGCCCCCACCGAGCATCTCATCCAGGGTAGGGATTCCTGTTGATACAAGTTCCCTGCTCACACTGTAATCAAGGCTGATGGAGGTGATGGGGAATATGGATGCACCGCGCCGGGTTATAATGAAGGGGTACCTGTTCAGGCCGTGGCCTGATCCACGGTACTTCACTATCCTCAGGTGCCTTGTACCCACCTGTCCCTCAAAGGTGTGTGTCAGGTGGATAACACAGTCGGATATGTACTCCTCAAGCCTATGGGTTGGGGAACCACCATAATCCCCTGAGGTGAATACGCTGGTAACCCCCATGCCATTCAGCCACCTTATGAGTTCCCTGAGTTCGAAGCCAATCATTCCCTGCCTTTCAGTGCCATCAAAGAGATTATCTACCTTATCCAGGACCACCCGCCTGGCACCTGTCCTCCTTATGGCATCCTCAAGCCGGAGCTTCAGGGCCTCAAGGCTGTAGGACCCCGCATCCGGGTCCATACCCCTGGAAGCATCCTCTATGAAGAGCAGGCCCTCATCAATAAGCCTTTCAAGAAGCCTGTCCGATGATCTGAAGTTCTCAATGAGGTTTTCCATGGCTTCATCGAAGCTCACCATGACACCGGGCTCTCCATAGACCGATGCACCCTTAAGCAGGAACTCCATTGCAATGAAAGTCTTCCCTGTCCCGGGACCCCCATATATCAGCGTGTTACGACCCCTTGGAAAACCACCCTCAGTAATCATATCAAGGCCCTTTATTCCGGTAGGGGCCTTCTCAATGTTCTCAAAATCCATTCATGCACCCTCCACAGCATCACTATAACAATTTATACTATCAGGGATAAAAATCTAACCATAATACCCGATGCTTCAGGGTCGCGGAGGATTTGGATGGATCACATAATCGAGACAGAGGATATAAAAAAGAAGTATGATGAATTCCTTGCGGTTAAGGGGGTGAACCTCAGGGTACCGGAGGGATCCATCTACGGGGTCCTGGGACCCAACGGGGCAGGTAAAACAACACTGATCTCCATGCTGTGCACAATACTACGCCCCACAGGGGGCAGGGGTACCGTCAACGGCTACGACATAGTCAGGGATGCGAGGAAGGTCCGGGAATCCATAGGGATAGTCTTCCAGTCAAGGGCCCTCGACGATATACTCACAGGGAGGGAGCACCTGGAGATGCACGCCGCCCTCTACGGCGTACCCCGCGATGTAAGGGATAGGAGGATAGAGGAGGTACTTGAACTCATAGCCCTCGGGGACAAGGCAGACGAGTACGTGAAGACCTACTCCGGGGGTATGAAGAGGCGCCTGGAGATAGGGCGGGGCCTCATACACCACCCAAGGGTGCTCTTCCTGGACGAGCCAACCCTGGGACTCGACCCCCAGACAAGGGAGAGCATATGGAGGTACATAGAGAAGCTCAACAGGGAGGAGGACGTCACAGTGCTCCTGACAACCCATTACATGGAGGAGGCAGATAAGCTCTGCGACGAGGTGGCCATAATGAGCCACGGTGAGATAATAAAGGCCGACAGTCCAGGGAACCTCAAAAGGGAGCTCGGCGCTGACACCATAACCGTCAGGGTTGACAGGGCCAGGGGATTCCATGAAATCCTTGAGAAACAGGACTACGTCAAGGAGGCATACCTGATGGATGATGAGGTTAAGGTGCTGGTTGAGAGGGGGGAGAACCTGGTCCCTGAGATAGTTAACCTGGCAGCCAGGAACAACTACTATGTGAGGGCAGTGGAACTCGAACACCCCACCCTTGAGGACGTATTCATAAAGTACACAGGCAGGGGAATAAGTGAGGCGTGATCTGGATGGCTGAAATTGAAGGTATATACACGATATGGCTCCGTGAAATGAAGAGGTTCTTCAGGTACAGGTCAAGGATAGTCACATCAATAGTCACACCCCTCCTCTGGCTCATAATATTCGGGACAGGGCTGGGGGCCGCGGTCAGATTCGGGGGAGTCCCTGGGGGCTACAAGGCATTCATATACCCGGGTATAATAGGCCAGACAGTGCTCTTCACCAGCATATTCTCGGGGGTCTCGGTGATAATTGACAGGCAGTACGGGTTCCTGAAGGAGATCCTGGTGGCACCCATCTCAAGGGAGTCAATGGTGGTTGGAAAGGCGCTGGGTATAAGCACGGCCTCAATGATACAGGCAGCAATACTCCTTGCCCTGTCATTCATAGTCGGAATCACCATGTCACCCCAGTGCTTTATTGTGAGCATGGTGATAGCCCTCATAATCTCCATGGGCCTCGGGGGCCTCGGACTGGTGATAGCAGCCTTCACCGACAGCATGGAGGGATTCAACCTCATAATGAGCTTCATAGTGCTCCCCATATTCCTCCTGAGCGGGGCCCTCTTCCCGATAACAGGGCTTCCAGCATGGCTTCAGGGCGCGGTGTACATCAACCCCCTCACCTATGCAGTGGATGCCCTCAGGTTCACAATACTCAGAAGATCTGTGCTCCCCCTTGAGGTTAACCTCCTGGTGATAACCATCTTTGCGGTGATAGCGGTACTCATCGCAGCCTTCCTCTTCAACAGGAAGGAGCAGAACCTCATGTAGATCCAGGAGGTCATTTAGGGGGAGACAGAGGGGCTGCGCATAAAGAGGCCATCAAATTCCCAGGATAATATTATATTATTCTTTTTAAGGTTGAAGGGTTTAGCACATTTTTAAAATAATGCGGGAATTGAGTTATCTGTGAGATATTATTAGCTAAACAAAAATAGATAAATTTATATACAATAATGTCAACATTAGTCATTGACATTATGTAGGGGGTATTGAATTAAGAATCAAGATAGAGCTGAAATCAGACATTAGGCCATTCAAGATTCAGTACAACTACAACCATGTACTGTCCGCGATAATATACCGCAGGATAGCTGACCTGGAACTTGCAAGTCAGCTGCATGGTGCAGATGGATTCAAGTTTTTCACCTTCTCACAGATCAGCATACCCCGCAGGAAGGCCTTCAAGAACTTTCTTCTCTCAGAGGACGGCAGATTCCACTTCTTCATATCATCACCAAACACGGAACTGATCAAGAGCCTGGTGGAGGGATTCATCGACAGGCCAGAGATTGATTTTCTAAGGAGAAGTGTAAACGTCGAGTACGTGGAGTTCCTGGAGCCACCTGAATTCAGGAGAAACATGAAGTTCAGGACACTCTCCCCGATAATAATAAAGACTGTTAGGGAGGAGGATGGGGTCCTGAAGCAGTGGGACGTTAACCCCAATGACCTCAAATTCTATGAGAACCTGCAGAATAACCTTGTGAGGAAGTACCGGGAGTTTTATGGTGACTATGATGGCGACGAGTACCTCAGACTGGTACCCTATCAGCGCTCAATAAAGAGGAAAAGGATAATGATACCCAAGGAGGGCGCTGAGACATACCACAGGGCCTATCACATGAAGTTCAGGGTAGAGGGGGATCCCCGTTTAATAGAGTTTGGATATGACTGTGGCTTTGGTGAAAAGAACAGTATGGGTTTTGGTATGGTGGTTACATCATGATCTACGAATTCAGACGCACTTCAGGCCTTGAATTCACAGGGAACTGGTTCGTTGATTCAGGTATTCTTGGATTCATATTTATAATCGAGGACATTTATGGATTTGATATCCATAAAATTCGTGAAATTTCAGAAAATGAGAAACTACTCTACTATGGACTTTTCCCCTTCGCATACCTGTGCAGCGAGATAAACAGAAAGTCCAAATCAAGGGTTTCCAGCGAACTGATAAATGAATTCATAAAAGCACTTTTCGATTCTGAATTTGATTCACCAGATGAAATATTTGAGTTCACATGGAACAGTTACATCACAAGGGCAGCTATGGACCTCTGGATTGAAAATAAGACAGAATCAACAATATTCAAGAAGAAAGTTCCTGATAAATTACCAGACGATGTGAAGAATCTTGCGCTGAAGGTAAAGGAACTCGAGAAAAATTTAATTGATAATAATTCAGAGGAACTGGGAGAGATTTTTAAACGTAAATTCAAAGGCTTCAAGTTTGATGACATTGACAGGATATTTTCAGTACCCGATGAGAATCTCAGGGAAATTTCTGAAGAATTTTCAGAGTCATTCAGAGACTACAAGGATCATCTGTTGAGGTTCAGGGAGCTACTTAAAGGCATGTGGCTGCGGGATGTCATCGGTACCAGCAGCATCCCGGAGGATCTTGATTCTTTCTACAGAATCCCCATTGATAACAAGTTCTATAAGAATTTTGTATTCTTCCAGCAATCCACGACCCATCAGAAACAGAAACAGGGCCTCTTTGATATCATAAGCTTCAGAGTTGATGACCTGGATGTGCTTAGAAGGGTTGATAAAACAATCAACAAGTTCTTAACATCCTACAAAAAGGCAAAGAATACATACTATACGCCCCTAACAAGCAAGCACCTCAAAGGTTTCAGCAAATACCTCTTTGTATACCTAATATCATTTGACAGGGCCTTTGAATTTTTTAACAGATTAGGCTATGTTCTCTTCTACTCCAATGACATTGAAATTACATACCGGGTCAATAAGAAATTAAGACTCAGAAAGTCGAAGATAGAGGAAAACAGTGTGCTTATGAGGGTTACCTGGCAGGAGATAATAGATTCACTCATTGAACTCAAATCTTCGTGGGCCCTTGAGAACATGTATATCATAAAGTACCGGGATGTTAACAGTCAGACCCAGAGATTTGTCGATGTTGAGTACATAGGAATCTCAAAGATCCATGCGTCAATACTCCTTGACGATGTCATAAGGGATGCAATCAACTACAATCTACATGTTAGCCAGTCTGAGTACAGATGGCTGCTTGAAAACCTGATTCAGAACAAGCCCCTAAAGCCACTGATAATGAGGCATATCATACTAAGGGCCAACAGAAAGACGGGGCAGATGGGAATCAAGCCCCTCCTTTATTCACTTGCAATTGATTCTGAGATATTCTCCCGTAAAGAACCGGAGGTCTTCAATGATCCACTTCAAATTTCAGCCAGAATGGATGAAATCGTTTTAAGGATAAAGGAGACCTACAGGGAAATGAATACTGCAAGGAGAAACATTCAGGAGCTCATACCACCAGGAACCAGAGAGAACAACATAAATCAGCTAATATCAATCCTTAGGAGGAACAACAGGTACCTCTTCGTTAACAACCTCTTGAAGATTCTTATTCAGGAGAATGCGGCATTTCACAGCCTCAAAAATTATCTATTTAACAGGATCCTTCAGAATGATGATACATGGGATATTTACGCAGCGGCACTTCTAACTGGATTTTTAGGAGGCAGATAATGTATAAGAAAATGAAACTCCTCTCTGAGAGGGACTACTGGCAGATAAAGAGGTATTCCAGGTCTGCATTTGAAAGTATCGGGTCTGAGAACTACAGACAGAGGCTTGTTTATAAACTGCTCAACACAGCGAGGGTTAATAACCAGTCAGATTTCTTTTCGTTTCTGCTCAGAACCCTCAACTCCAGGAAGGGGGATGAAAACGTCAGGAAACTGTGCAGAAAGCTTGAATGGGTCTACCCTCTCAGCCCTGAAAATTTTGAGAAGGTCGCTTACTCAATAATCATCGGAATAATGGCAGCAGGAGAAGGTGAATGAAAATGTCAAGGTACATTGTAATGGACCTCGTGTTCTATGGAAACTCCCTGAACTATGACCAGGGAAGTGGAAACTATCAGGAACTCAAGAAGATAACAAAGTGGGATGGTCGCCAATACACCCTTGTGAGTAGGTACGCTCTCAGGTACAGCATGCTGGACACTGCAGATAAGTTTGGACTCTTTGAACTTGCTGAGGCAGACAACCTTGTTAAATCAGGTAAAGGCGACAGTACAGTGATACAGCCAGCCACTGAGTTCCTCCTTACAGGAGATATACTCGAGTACCCTGAGTTCGACCTCTTTGGTTACCTGATAACTGAGACAAAACCCCAGAATTTCAGAACGGCCCCAGTTAAGGTGGGGCATGCAGTTTCAATGACACCATTCATGTATGACGCCCACTTCAATGCCAACATAGGTCTCGCGAATCGTATGCGCAAACGTCACGGTGAGATGAAGCCAAACCCCTTCACAGCTGAGGAGCATCAGACCTTCTATCAGTATTCCATAGTTGTGGATGTTGACAGCATCGGCGAAATTGAGGTTTACATCTCTGAGAAAAGTGACGTTACTCTTGCAGATGGTAAATACAAGCTTGAATCTATTGAGAAGGTATCCAGCCTGAAGGGCGACGGGCTTCTTATTAAGCTGAAGAAGGGAAAGAACAAGAAAGAGATATTACAGTCAGAAAATGTTGAATTATGCGACTTTGAAAAGATAGATAAGGTTTACAGGATACGTTACCGTCTCAAGGATGATGAAAAGATAAAGAAACGCATAATGAACCTTATAAAGACAGTTATGAACCTTAAACGATCCATAAAGGCTAGGGACGAGGACCTCTCACCTAAAATCATGGTAATGGGACTCTACAGGGATTCACCATACATGACCTTCAAGGACAGAATTGTTCTCCTTGATGAATACACTGAGGAAGAATATGATGAGATAGAGGAACAGGAAACCGATAATGGACGCATACTTAAAGTCAGGCACGTCACAAGCAAACAGAGAAAACCTGTTTTTGAAGTGGAAGGCCTTGAAGCTGAAAGTTTAGACGTTGATAAGGTGGAAGAGTTCGTCGAAGGGATATTTGACGACGGAGAGTTATCTAGAGTGGCTGTTTTCACAGACCCTTCTGTAGAGTTACGGAAAGGTTCAGGGGATTAGGATGGAAACCCTTGCAGTGGAGATATTCCAGCCATTTGCCCAGTTCAGAAACCCCTTCACATTTGATTACGCGCAGACATATCCCCTCAGCCCCAAATCAACTGTGACCGGAATGCTGCAGAACGCCACTGGAAGATACTATGACCAGGATATCAGCGAAATCAGTGTGAGCATACATGGACTCTTTGAGAGCACCTTCTGGAACTACCAGAGTTTTATAGTGGGGGATATCGCCCTGAAGTATCACCATAATAAATTAAAACTCTGGAACAAGGGCTACCCTCTTTACAGTGTAAACAAGAAGTCCCAGCGGAGTCCTTCCTATCAGCAGGAACTCTTCAACGGTCACTACTACATCTTCCTGAGAGGGGATGATGACATAATTGAGGAGGTATGTGATTCACTGCGCAAACCCACGAAGCCACTATCCCTAGGGAGGTCAGAGGACATAATATTCATAAGAGGGATTCACAGGGATTTTGAGGTAATTGAAAGGGAGGTTAAAAAGAACCTCTGGATGACATACCCCACATACATAAAACTCAGTAACGGTAAAACACATTTCCCCATAAGAAATGAGAGATTTCCGGTTTATTCAATCCCGGAGCGCGTCATATTTAGAAATGGCGAAAGTATAATCTCAAACAAGGCGGAAATCGGCGAATCAACCGAGAGGATTCCCACATTTCAAACTGTTATATACACAGGCATGAACCAGGTCATATTCCTCAATGACACCGTGAGGACTGAGATTTACAAACTTGAAGATGGATCCACTTTTAAAATACCTGCAGATTTCGGGTGGCTATGATGGAATTAATCGATATAATACGGGCTAAATCCAATGATCAGCGAAACTATCTTTTAAAGGACCATTTAAAAGAAACAGTGGCGCGCATAGATGATTTCCATAATTTCTATCAAACAAACAGGGAAAAATTTTCCTATAAAATTGGAGAGAAGACATTCAGAGCATTGGCCATGGCCTCCATAATACATGACCTGGGAAAGATTGACTATAACTTCCAGAAAAAACTCATGGGTGATGATTCAGAAGCATGGGAAGTCCTTGAAGAATTCCTCTCACCACTTAAACCCCTTAAAAGGTCCCCCCGGCATGAGATACTTTCCATAATATGGAGCACATTCCTTCTCGGCAACGATGACCTTGATGCAATGATGAGGACAGCAATACTCCTCCACCATTACAATGAATACTTCTTGAATGATAAGGACCTCATGGAGATCATCTTCACCTACAGGGACGCATTTGAAATCTACCTGAACTTCATAATTGAGAAAAAAGAGACTCTGAGAATTTTCATTGAGGACATACTCAATTATATTCAGAATTCCCTGGAATCAGATCTTGTGATTTCCGCAGCTGATGAAATAAGATCAAACATGGACTTCGAAAAGCCAGAGCTTCTCCTAGAGAAGATAAAGGAATATGATGATGACATATCCGAGTTTGCAGCCTTCTATGAACCTGAAGAGAGATCAGCTGACATTTTAATTCTCTCAGGGATCCTCCGAAGGGCTGATTATTCTGCCAGTGCAGGCGTTGACATTGAACTATTCAGTGAAGAGGTTTTCAGGGATATTGATGAGAAAATAACCTCAAAGATAGGTGGGGCACCATGGCAGATAAGGTTGATGGGGGAGCTTGGCGGCCCTAAAAAGATGGTTCTTGTCGCACCAACGGGCTCTGGAAAAACAGAGTTCTCTATTTTATGGGCGGCGAAGCATGGAAGAAAATTCATCTATACACTGCCACTCAGGGTCGCCCTCAACGATATCTTCATGAGACTCCGGGACTCTGATGGATATTTCAGTGAGGATGAAATCGATATACTACATTCAACTGCATTCATAGAATACCTGAAGGAGGAAAGACTTGGCAGGGGGACGGATCTTGATTCCATGATGACCTCTGCAAGGTTAATGGCGTCACCGGCGCTTCTGACAACACCTGACCAGGTTCTAATAACATCACTCAATTACTTCGGTTCTGATAAGGTTATATCTGTTTATCCCTTCGCTTCGATGATTCTGGATGAAATACAGACCTACAATGAGGAAATGGCTGCTGTGATAATCAAAACCCTCGAGCTGGTCAACGAGGTTGATGGGAATATACTTGTAATGACAGCCACACTTCCACCCTACTTCAGGAGCTTTCTTGATGCAATGAACTTTGAGGTGATGGATGTCGCAGCCATTCCAGGTGCACATGACATAAAAAACCTCAACTTAAAAAGGCATGTCCCTCAGCTTATAGAGGAACCTCTGTTTAATGATGAACTTGAAGTTTCAGATAAACTCGGTAAAATACTTGATGAAAATTCCGAAAAAAACGTTCTGATAGTTGTCAATAATGTTCAGAAGGCAATTGAACTTTACAGGGAATATCAGGACGATCCTGATGTTTATCTACTCCACTCAAGGTTGCTTGAGAAGGTGAAGTCCCAGAGGATAGGGGAGGTAAAAAAAAGGAGTCAAGATGAAAGGGGCTTAACTGTTATATCAACACAGATAATTGAGGCATCAGTTGACATTGACTTTGATCTCATGATTACAGAGATTTCAACAATAGACAGTCAGATTCAGAGATGGGGAAGGATACACCGTAACCGTGATGCTGACTACGATTCAGGAGATCCCAATATAATAATCTTCACAGATTCAGATAGAAGAACATCCCTCATATATGATAAAAAGGTCCTGGATGCGACTAGAGCAATTCTTGAAAGGTATGATGGACAGATTCTTGACTATAACCTTGAAAGGTCCATGATAGAGGAGGTCTTCCAGGAGGAAATTGACGGATCGACACTCAAGGAGATTTATGAGAACCAGATCAGAGAAACAATATCTGACCTTGATTACTTTACAGTGGAAAAGAGAACCCAGGCACAGAGGTTGTTTCGTAACATGGCAGGTTACAAGGTCTTCATTCCAGATGCGGTCCTCCGCTACTCAGAATCCGAAATTGAAAGAACCTTCGCTGAACTGATAAAGGGCGATTACAGGCTTTGGAAGGATATACTTGGAGAAATAGAGAGAATAACTGGAGAGAAAACAACAATGTGGGACCTCAAGAAGGTTCTCTATGAATACTCAGTCAATGTGCCGGTATTCTACGAGGAGAAAAGTGATTTCTGGAGCAGGACGACAGGCGAATTCAAGGGTTTCTATGTATGGGGATCTATGGAAGATGATGATGTGGAGCTCCTAGAAGAACTTGGACTTGACAGCATTTTCGGGGAAACAGAATCATCACTCATAGTGTGAGATGGCGGTTTTCTTGATAATCGGAGAGGATAACCTCAGAGTCAGGGGATTGCAGATAAACTATTACTTCATCTGCAAAACCAAGCTATGGTTCTTCTCCCACCATATTAGTATGGAACGGGAGTCTGAACTCGTTAAACTGGGGAAACTGTTACATGAGGAATCATATACACGTGAGAAAAAGGAATTGATAATTGATGATCTTATAGCCGCTGATTTTGTTAAAAGAAAAGGTTACCTGGAGGTCCATGAGGTTAAAAAGGGCATGACCATGGAGGAGGCCCACAGGTTCCAGCTTCTATATTATCTATTCTACCTAAAAAATGAAAAGGGAATAGAAAAGATCAGGGGATTCATTGACTACCCAGCTCTTAAAAAGAGAACCGAGGTTTCACTTAGTGCTGAAGATGAAGAGGAACTTCGTAGAGTGATCCATGAAATTGATAGGATAATAATGGGACCTCCACCAGCCCCCCAGAGAAAACCCATCTGCAGAAGCTGCGCTTACTTTGAACTCTGCTGGGCTTGAGCAGTGTGGGATGATCATGACAAGAAAAAACTACTATATAACAACAGATGGCTTGCTTAAAAGGAATGAAAACACGTTATACTTCATCAACAAGGATTTAAAGCGACCAATACCCATAAACAAAATTTATTCGATATACTCCTATGGCGCCCTGACAATATCGTCACAGGCCCTGAATCTTCTATCAAAGGAAGGCATACCCATCCACTTTTTCAACAGATATGGCTTCTACAGTGGCAGTTTCTACCCCCGCGAGACGCTTCTATCTGGAGATGTAATTATTAAACAGGCCGAACATGTCATTGACCATGATAAAAGAATTGAACTTGCAAGGTCATTTGTCAGGGGAGCCGCCCTTAACATGAGGAGGGTTCTGAGTTACTATGGCATCGAAAATGGGATTTCTGATACACTGATGGATCTGGACTCCTCAAATTCAGTAACCGATGTCATGAATGTCGAGGGAAGGATACGTTCAGATTACTACAATGCAATTGACAGTATCCTTCCTGAAGGATTCAGGATAGGTAAGAGGACACGCAGACCCCCTGAAAATATGACCAATGCCATGATAAGCTTTGGGAACTCACTCCTCTACTCAACAGTAATAACTGAACTTTACAATACACAGCTTAATCCAACCATCTCCTATTTACATGAACCCTTTGAAAGGAGATATTCACTCGCCCTGGACCTAAGTGAGATATTCAAACCAACCCTCATTGACAGGATGATAATTTCCCTTATCAAGAAAAAAGCGATTAAGGCTGAAGATTTTGAGCATGGAATGAATCATTGTCTCCTTAACAATTCTGGTAAAAGGAAATTTCTCGCAGAGTATGACAGACGTCTTGGGAAGACAGTTAAACACAGGGAACTGGGGAGAAAAGTTTCATACAGACGTCTAATAAGGCTGGAGGCATACAAGCTCATCAAACATTTAATCGGTCAGAAGAGTTATGAACCATTCGTGATGTGGTGGTAACTGTGTACCTTCTAATTGTATACGATGTGGGGGTTGAGAGGGTTAACCGGGTGAAGTCATATCTAAGGACAGAACTTCACTGGGTCCAGAATTCCGTATTTGAGGGAGAAGTAACTGAAAGCCAGTTTAGGCGCATAGAAACAAACCTTGAGAGAATTATCGATCGTGAACGGGACTCTGTTATCATATACTCCTTCAGGTCTGAGAGGGCCATGAACCGCAATGTTCTTGGCCTGGAGAAATCACCACTTGATGTTATTCTCTGAACAGCTTCATCATCACATCCCACAAATTTTCATATTTATAAATCTTTCCATTCAATTGTAAGGATAACATATATATTAATCATAATTCCAACCATATTAAAATAATTAATTGCCGGTGTTCTATATGAATCTTGAGGATATACAGCTAGCTGCACTCCTACATGACATAGGTAAATTTTATCAGAGAACATCTTCACCTCACAGTGATAAATATAGTGGCCTCACCAGGTCTGATTTTGGGGAATCAGGAGCCCATGGTAAATGGTCAGCAAGCTTTGTGGCTGACCATGGCCTCGGTGAGGATATAGAGGACCTTGTGCTCTACCATCACAAGCCTTCAAATTCCATGAATCCTGAATATGCCAGAATAATAAGGGACGCGGACCATCATTCAGCAAGTGAAAGGGAGAAGTCGGAATCAAAACAGGAGGTTAAAGAACACCCGTTGATATCAGTATTCTCCCAGGTCAGACTACCTGAAAGGGAAAAAGCAGAGGGTGAATACTATCTACCCCTCCGGGAACTCATACCAACGGATCTTAAAGGAACAAAACCAGATAGGATAAAAAGGCAGGTTATGGCTGGCTGGAACCTTGAGAGAGAATACCGGAGACTCTGGAAACTCTTCACCTCAGAGGTGGCTGAACTCAAAAACTTTGATGTCAGCACGCTCCACCACCTCCTCAAAAAGTACACATCCCTGATTCCATCAGCAGTCTATATGAGCGTTCCAGACATATCCCTCTTCGACCACCTCAAGACGACAGCAGCCCTGGCAGGATGTCTCTACCTTCACAGGAAAGAGGGGAATGGGGGTAAACCATACCTCATTGTATCAGGCGACCTATCAGGGATTCAGAACTTCATAACCAGTGTAAAATCTCCTGAGGAAGCACAGAAGGGTATGAGCAAACGTCTGAGGGGAAGATCCCTCTACATAAGCCTCCTCACAGATGCAGTTGCAAACAGGATAATATCTGAGGCAGGACTATCCCAGCCAAACATACTCTTCTGCGGAGGTGGACACTTCACAATCATACTTCCAAATACTCAGGAAGTGAAGGATATCCTTGATAGGGTTTCCAGGGAGGTTAACCAGAGATTCATAGGGGCCTTCAACGCGGAACTCTACCTTGCACTTTCCTACATCGAGGTAAACGGTGATGAACTTAAGGATTTCGGCGCCATCATGGATAAGCTTGCCCAGAGGAACCTCAGAAACAAGAGGTCGAAGTTCAGGGAACTCCTCAACGAGTTCTTCACATTTGAGGAGGAGGCTCCATCTCAAACATGTGCCGTCTGTGGTCTGCCCTCATCTTCAACCATCTGTGGCTCGTGCAGATCCCATGAAGAACTGGGGGCAAGGGCTGCCAATGCAGATTACATGATAAGGGTTCATGGATCCATGGATTCTGATTTCAATGAGGGGGGAATATCATACTTCTTTGAAACAGAAGATTCTGTTGTTTCAAGGCTCGATAATCTGGCAGATTTCGGCGGAAGGATAGAATTGCTGAGGCTGAACAGCACAGACTTCCTTGGAATTCAGGACAGGATTCAGAATGAAAATGTGTCCTTTGGATTTACCCTGATGGGAAACACTGTGCCTGTAGAGGTTGATGGTGGAAGGAAGAGAGCTCTTGACTTCACAGAGATATCATCCCTGAGCATTGGAGCAGGTAAACTGGCCACCCTGAAGATGGACGTTGATAACCTTGGACAGATATTCAGCCAGGGACTGGAGAACCGATCAATATCAAGGATCTCGACAATGAGCTCCTTCATGGACCTCTTTTTCCTTGGATACATAAACCAGGTCGCGTCCGAGTTCTTCTTCATAAGAGAGCCCTGCGATGGGTGTAGGGATAAACTTATGAGTATAAAAAGCGAAATTGGAACAGTATACCGCCCATCATCAGCGTCCAGCTCTGAAATCTGCGATGAATGCAGAGAAAGGTCAACTCCAACCATATACATAACCTACTCTGGAGGAGACGATGTCCTTGTGTTCGGCCCATACGATGATATAATTGAATTCGCTGGAAGACTCCGGAACGAATTCAGGGAATGGACGTGCGAAAACCCCTCAATTGAGATATCAGCAGGCATATTCATGGGCGGACATAAGTTTCCCGCCGGCAAAGCTGCTGAAATTGCAGAAAAGCAGCTTGAACTATCCAAGAACCTTGGTAAGGGAAAAATATCTGTATTTGGGGAGACGGTACAGTGGGATACAGACCATTTCATGGGATTCAATGAACTCCTTGAATTCGGCATGAGACTGGAGAAACTCCAAAGAAATGGAAAACTGTCCAAGAACTTCGTATATTCCCTTCTTAAACTCCATGAATCATCATTCAATGAAGATATCAGGGATTTCGATGAATGGGTCGAATCCCAGGAGCTGAGGCTCCGCATAAAGGACTACGTCCCCTACTATGTCTATAAACTGAGAAATATATCTGACAGGGAAATTAGAAGGGAGCTCTTTAATGAGGGGATCAGGTTCATCCCATGGATCAGAATACCGGTGTCATGGGTCAGCTTAAGAACAAGAAATGGTGATATCCATGAGTGATTTAACTTTTGAGGATGTTAAGAAGGAGATAAGTGCACTGGATAAGCTCAGCGATCTGGAGGCGAAGAAATACGCCGATACTGGTGGATATGCTGATGTTATAGCCAGGGCAAACAATTTGAAGACAACACAGCTCAGAAAATTTTTCAGTGCAATAAGGAGCATGGAGAAGAAGGCTGATTCCTGGAAAAGCATAGAGGCGGATTTCTATCTACTCAAACCCCAGCTTGCAAATGCAAGGGGAAGGGACCTCATACCCGAGGGGTTCTATGAGGTAATGAAGAAAATGATGGATAAGGTTGACAGGGGAGATGATGACGAAAAAATCGAAAATTTCAGGGTATTTGTACGCTTTCTTGAATCAATAGTGGCCTATCATAAGTTCTACAACCCAAGAAGCTAAGTTCTATTAATCAAGATGGTGTTTTAAATGAGGTTCCAGAAAAATTATATTATAACAGGCGAAATCCTGTGCAGAACAGGACTCCACATAGGAGTATCCAAGGACTCCATTGAGATAGGGGGCTCAGATAACCCCATAATAAGGGATCCGGTGACGAGGCTACCCTACATCCCCGGATCATCAATCAAGGGTAAGATGAGATCCCTCCTTGAGCTTGAACTCGACCGTGTAAGCAATGGCGGGCCATGTAAATGCGGGAAATGTGAAATCTGCAGGGTATTTGGAAGCGCAGCAGATAGCAGTAGCAGTTCAGGGCCCACAAGAACAGATAGCAGTAGCAGTTCAGGGCCCACAAGAATAATAGTAAGAGACGCCTTCCCAACAGATGAAACGGTGGAGGAGTGGAAGGAGAGCAGTGAAGTGGTTGAAGGAGCTGAACTTAAGTACGAGAACAACCTGAACAGGATAACCTCAATGGCAAATCCAAGGAACCAGGAGAGGGTTCCAAGGGGATCAAAATTTGGATTTGAGATAATAGTGAGTGAATATGATGGTGACAGTGATAACCTCAGAATTGTACTTGAGGGACTCAGACTCCTTGAGGACAGCTACCTTGGTGGAAGCGGTACAAGGGGCTACGGTAAGATCGAATTCAAGAACATAAAAATCAGAGAGAGGCCCGTAGAATATTACCGTGGAGAAGCCGGCGAAAGCACTATGGGGGATTTCGAATCCCTTGCAGATATCAATACAACTGCAGAGTGAGTTAAAATGCTCGTATACCTCAAACCCGAGTCCTCTCTCCCACCATTATCTTCAGACACCATCTTCGGTGCTCTCATCTACAGCTTCAGCCAGCTCTACCCCGATGAGGTGGATGAAGTTGTGGATCAATTCATGGAGGACCCTCCATTCCTCATCTCATCAAGTTTCCCCTACATAGAGACGGATGAAAGGCTTCGTTTCTACCCCAGGATAATCACCGAGCCAGGGAGCTATGATCCAATCCTCTTCAAGAAATACAAGGGCGTCTCATACATTCCCGAAGGTTTATTCCTTGAATGGGCATCCGGGGAAGCCGATGAGGAGCATATAGTTAATTCAATGGAGAAAAACAGGGTATATGGAGGCCTCCTCATCGATGGCGATAAAGATATTAGATTTGGTGAAGTGGAATTTGAGGAGCCACACAACGTTGTAAACAGGATCGAAAGAAGAACAGAGGGAGTATTCCATCTCAGGAGAGTTTTCTATGAGAACATGGGAAGGTTCTTCCTTGTGAAGTTCAGGGATGCTTCATTCAGATCCCGGCTGGAATCAGCCCTCCGATTTCTGGCAGACAGGGGCCTTGGTCCAGACGTATCCACGGGTAAGGGGACATTCTCCTTCGAATTCGACAGGAACCCCCTCCCAGAATATACAGGTGAAAGGTTTGTAACCCTTTCAAGGTTCATACCGGCCCCCTCTGAACTTGAATCTGTGACCAGAGATGCATGGTTTGAATTAGGGTCCCGCAGGGGAAGGGGGCCCGATGGGGAGATAAGAAAACAGGTAAGGTTCTTCAGGGAGGGTTCAACCTTCAATGATACAGGAAAGGAATACTATGGAACCCTGGTGAGGTCCGGGAGATCTGCAGTGGAATATGGCCTTGCATATAAATTCATGATTGGTGGTGGTTAATTGCAATGCACCCTTGAGGTTATAACACCGGTCCATATAGGCAACGGCACAACCTATGGGCCCCAGGAGTTTTACACCGGAAAGGCGAAGTCAGGGGATAAGCTTGTCCCAATTTTTGGGAGGGTCGACGTTTCGAAACTCTACAGTGAACTTGATGATGATGCAAGGGATGAACTTGTTGATCACATATCAACGCAAGATTTCCAGCTTGACAGTATGAAAAAATTTAAAAAAGCTGCAAGGAGGGCTGTGAGATACAGGGGCTTTCTTAAAACAGAAAGCTCAAACATAAAGGATGTTCATGAGCACATTAAAACCTCTGATGAGATATATATTCCGGGTTCATCAATCAAGGGATCTATAAGAACGGCTCTACTCTATAAAAACCTGAGGGATTCTGACCTTGAAAGAATTTCGGAGGAAGTCAGCAGGGGACATCGAGGGGATCCGAATAAAATCATAAACAGTTTCTTCTCATCTGACCCACGTGATACTGCAAAGAAAAGTATAATGAGGTTCCTGGAGGTTACAGACACAAACACCTCAAAGGCACCTGCACTTCACATGGTCAGGGTCCTCACGGTCTCAGGCGGATCATACAGCTATAAGAAGTTTCCGCTCTACCTTGAGTTCATACCACGAAAAAAACTGGAATTTGAGATGAACTTCACCTATAACGATGTATATGATAGGATCGGGTTGCGGAATAAAAGGGAACTTGTTGACCCTGAAACCATAAGGGAATCCCTTTACACCTTCAGCAGGGACTACATAGAACATGAGCTGGATTTCGCATCAAGGTATGGCGTGGATTTCCTTGAGAGGATATACAGAAAACTTGAAAAAAAGGAACTCCCCTGAAAACCCCCTCATGAGGATAGGACAGGGCAGCGGCTTCCTTGCAACCACCATAGGCCTCAGATTCAAGGAGGATGATTACAGGACCTATGAATCCATAAGAAAAGTCAGCAGGGGAAGAAGTTATCCCTATGAGTTTCCAAAGACAAGGAAGCTAATAGATGGCAGAATACCACCCGGCTGGGTTAAGGTGATCTTCAATGGATAGAGTACTCTTCATGACGGTGGGAACTGGCACAGGAACATCAGAGGACCGCATCAGGAGTCTGGCCCATGGACTCTTCCAATCAATAACCAACAAAAGACCCGATAAAATAGTCTTCTTTGGGTCAGAGATGAGCAAAAAGACCGTTGAGTACATAAAGGAGGAGGCAGAGGCGCAGGGAAAGGATCTACCCGAATATAAATTCATTGAGATACTTGACATTGACGGCGTCAAAGAATTGTTCGACAAGTTTGAGGAGCAGATGAAGATATATGGCGACCAGGAGGTTATAATCGATTACACCTCAGGGACCAAGACAATGACCTCTATAGCCTTTGTTATGGGGATACTCTACAGAAAGGAGCTCTCAGTGATAACAGGGTTTCGTGACAGGAATGGGACAGTTCAGAGTGGAACAGAGTCTAATATAGAACAGAACACCTACCAGATATACGATAAACTGAATATAAGGCGATTCAAGGAACTATTCAACCATGGAAGGTTTGAAACAGCCCTCCAGATACTTGAAAATGATGTGGTGAACCATGAAAGAAAAGAGGCCTACATCAAACTCACAAGGGCGTACCTCCACTGGGACCTCTTTGAACATGAGGAGGCCCTCGATTATCTTAATAGCGATGAGGTCAACTCCCTTGAGGAACTTGAGGATGTTATAAAGAGAAACAAGAGCATACTGGGAGAGATAATCAGCTCAAGGAATGGAAGACGCAAATATAAATACCGGCCATTCCTTCCGGATCTTCTTGCCAATTCCAGGAGGAGAGCCTCTGAGGGCCGGTATGATGATGCAGCTGCGAGGCTTTACCGTGCACTTGAACTCATAGCCCAGATATTAATCGAGGAAGAGTACGGTGATGAAACAGACAGTATCAATCCAGATAAATATGCCATGAGTACCAGGGCAGCCCTCAAACTGGACGGTAAAAAACACCTCGCCCTCAAAAATGCATACAGGCTCCTTGAATGCGAAGGGCATGATGTGGGGAGGGCCTTCGGTAAGGATAATGAGATACTGGATCTCCTTAGGATCCGGAACCATTCAATACTGGCCCATGGATTTGAATCCGTTAACGGAGAGCAATACGAGAGGTTCTATGATAAGGTTCTTGAATATGCACGTATGATCGATGAGAGAATAGATTCAAAAATAGATAATGCAACCTTTCCCCGCTTATAATCTTTTTTAGAGACTACTCTGCCTGTAAGTGAACTTTGGTGCTTTAATTGTTTTAATGTCTGCGAAGCCCTTGGGGGTGGTTGTTTCCACCCCCGCAATCTATGTGCTTTAATTGTTTTAATGTCTGCGAAGCCCCCGTCACCACAGTCATTGCATGGATTAACTGTGGTGCTTTAATTGTTTTAATGTCGCTATTGCCCTTATTGTGTCTCTATTGTGTCTCTAAGGAACTCTTATTAACTTTGGTGCTTTAATTGTTTTTAATGGGCATTATCGATATTTAAAGACTCTTTGGCAATGAGTTAACCTCACCAACGTTATACTTCCATGGTTTGCATATTGCTAAGAAGCGTCGTGGTCATTTTATTCTTTGTAATGAAGTCCAGAGGGTTTTATGACAAATTCAGGTTTTATAAGCATCTATTTTTAATTAAATGTCCCCAAAAACATTTATTTTTTGGTCATGTTGAATTAGATTTTTCATGAAACCTTGGCTACCATTTTAAAGATTTTATTTATTCTTTATCACACTAAAAAATCTTAAAATTCAATTTAAATTGATTAAATAATCCATATATCCAATCGGGGTCCTTTCGTTCAGTCGTTTATGAGCCATTTTTCAGCATCCCATTATAATAACATAATGTTATTTTAAGCTTCTTTCAGGATTAAAGGTTTTATTATCAACCTGATGGTTTTTTATCCTGCCAAAATTCTTTTTAAATTGATTTAAATACTTTAAATGTCTTATTTATGGATTTTAATACCTTCTGTTAAGTCGTCTATCCATATAAATAGAATGCATTTTCTGGGATCGACAAATTTATATGTCTGAAAGGAGAAATTTCAAAGCGATAGAGGTCAAATGAAGAAAAAATCCGCCCTGTTAAAATCAGACCAAAATGGGATTGAAATAATAACAAGGGACATCGACGACATTAACCGCTAGTTAAAATCAGACCAAAATGGGATTGAAATTAACATCAACCACCTACAATCCAAATGTGTGGTATGGGTTAAAATCAGACCAAAATGGGATTGAAATCAATACCAAAACGCACTATAGTATAACGGAAAACATGTTAAAATCAGACCAAAATGGGATTGAAATCCGCTATCCTGGTGAGGATAAAATAGAATTCCTCGATGTTAAAATCAGACCAAAATGGGATTGAAATCGAATTCAAAACTGTCTAAGTAGTATGAGTCTTCAAGTTAAAATCAGACCAAAATGGGATTGAAATGGTGAGTGGTGGGAATAGTATCCTGAGGTACCATCGGTGTTAAAATCAGACCAAAATGGGATTGAAATCATGAAACACTGTGAGAACCTGATACTTGTCACCTCAGTTAAAATCAGACCAAAATGGGATTGAAATTGAAAAAAGGGGATGTGGACTACAGAGAAACTTTAGGTTAAAATCAGACCAAAATGGGATTGAAATGTGTAAACTGGACTAGGACAACAATAACCCACAAGAACCTGTTAAAATCAGACCAAAATGGGATTGAAATAAAAACACAACACAATACGCAACAATATTCGATTATAGTTAAAATCAGACCAAAATGGGATTGAAATGCGAAGCAATCCGTGAATTCAGAAAAATACTTGTTAAAATCAGACCAAAATGGGATTGAAATATTTTTCTATTATATCATCTTTTATCTGCATGTTCATGTTAAAATCAGACCAAAATGGGATTGAAATCATTGTGCGTGTATTATTCCGAATAATTGTACTGTGTGTTAAAATCAGACCAAAATGGGATTGAAATCTATTGTGGCCCTGTAGATTTTCCCGTCAAGGACCGGGTTAAAATCAGACCAAAATGGGATTGAAATACTGTGTCTTGTATTTCTTCGTATTCAGTGTGACTTCGTTAAAATCAGACCAAAATGGGATTGAAATCTCACGAATTTTACACAAAACATCAAAACCATCAGTTAAAATCAGACCAAAATGGGATTGAAATACTGTATAGACTACCTGATGTGTATGATGTTCTGCGAGTTAAAATCAGACCAAAATGGGATTGAAATAAATAAGCAATTTAAGACAGTTTCATTAGTTGAAACGGTTAAAATCAGACCAAAATGGGATTGAAATTATTGGAATTAAATCGATATTAACGTTTTATTTGGGTTAAAATCAGACCAAAATGGGATTGAAATATATTCACTATCGGGTTCGTTTACTACCCTTATCAAGGTTAAAATCAGACCAAAATGGGATTGAAATTGTGCTTATAATATTTGACTATTACTGTTTCTGCTGGGTTAAAATCAGACCAAAATGGGATTGAAATAAAAACGCTAAAATCAATGTTCAATATGGTATATATGTTAAAATCAGACCAAAATGGGATTGAAATGAATTAACCAAACAACCAATACTAAATTAATAAAGTTAAAATCAGACCAAAATGGGATTGAAATCACAAAGAAAAAAAGAAGAGGTGAAACAGATGGTTAAAATCAGACCAAAATGGGATTGAAATCGAGCAGAACCCACAAGCCCAGGACCTGGTGTTCCGGGTTAAAATCAGACCAAAATGGGATTGAAATAAAAGAGGGCAGATATCGGCCCATATTGGAATTAAGTTAAAATCAGACCAAAATGGGATTGAAATGAGGCTCTAAGCATGGACTCAGTGGAGCTGACTGTGAGTTAAAATCAGACCAAAATGGGATTGAAATACACTCAATCAGAGCGTTGAGTGTGCTTAACCGCCTTGTTAAAATCAGACCAAAATGGGATTGAAATAAGGTGAAAAAGTTCAGATATTATTTATAAAAGTAAGTTAAAATCAGACCAAAATGGGATTGAAATATTGTGCAGTAAAAAGGGCTAAACAGAGTAAAAAGGGTTAAAATCAGACCAAAATGGGATTGAAATGTTGCGATGAGGAATACGAAGAGGAACAGGTATTCAGTTAAAATCAGACCAAAATGGGATTGAAATGATTTCCATGCATGAACATACCCACCCCGATCATCCGTTAAAATCAGACCAAAATGGGATTGAAATCAACCTGAAACCTCAACCTGAAACCTCAACCTGAGTTAAAATCAGACCAAAATGGGATTGAAATACTAATGAAACGAATTTGACTTAATTTCGTTATATGGTTAAAATCAGACCAAAATGGGATTGAAATTTTATATCACCTCATATTATTGTCAGAAAGAATCTGAGTTAAAATCAGACCAAAATGGGATTGAAATTTGTTTCCTTGCTGATCCGTGCATGCACAGCCCTCATAGTTAAAATCAGACCAAAATGGGATTGAAATCAAAATAGTACCCATAAATGACCCAAATAGTGAACAGTTAAAATCAGACCAAAATGGGATTGAAATATAAGCAAGGAGACCCTCGACCATGAACCAGGCCTGTTAAAATCAGACCAAAATGGGATTGAAATTCTTCTAATGCTGAATACAGGCTTAATAGGCATTCGAGTTAAAATCAGACCAAAATGGGATTGAAATTTTTGATCGGCGGATCATGGCACGGGTCATGACATGGTTAAAATCAGACCAAAATGGGATTGAAATCGAGGCCGCACGGGAAAAAGACTTTGAGGGCGTCATAGTTAAAATCAGACCAAAATGGGATTGAAATCGACGAGTTCCATTTCCACCCCTGCCTGGCCGAGCCGTTAAAATCAGACCAAAATGGGATTGAAATCAAGCGGGCGCTGTCCTCGAGGATGACCCTATAGGTTAAAATCAGACCAAAATGGGATTGAAATTTCTGCGGCACATTTTGGACAGTATATACTGTTACGTGTTAAAATCAGACCAAAATGGGATTGAAATCATCGCAACTTGCTATATCGATTATTACATTACTGAGGGTTAAAATCAGACCAAAATGGGATTGAAATTTATGAGCCATAGGTAATTGTTATAGGTTACTTTTAGTTAAAATCAGACCAAAATGGGATTGAAATCTTACTCCTTGAGGCTATTACTGATTTCATAACCTCTGTTAAAATCAGACCAAAATGGGATTGAAATTAAAGAAAGTCGCGGAGAAGTTCGGGTACAGTGTGAGTTAAAATCAGACCAAAATGGGATTGAAATGGGGAGGTTCTACTTCAAGAATGTCAGACTCTCCCCGGTTAAAATCAGACCAAAATGGGATTGAAATGTACTTGTGTATATCGTCAATGTCTCTTGCTAGAAGGTTAAAATCAGACCAAAATGGGATTGAAATTATTTTTTGATTTGAAGCTTTCTTTATTTTCAGATCCGTTAAAATCAGACCAAAATGGGATTGAAATTATAAAAATCTGTCGCATGTAAGTCCCAATAATCCAGTTAAAATCAGACCAAAATGGGATTGAAATGGGGATGAAGAGACGATCAATGAGTACAATGAACTCGTTAAAATCAGACCAAAATGGGATTGAAATTATTGATTTTTTTTATTTTATTAATATATGATGTATATGTTAAAATCAGACCAAAATGGGATTGAAATGCAGCACAATCAAGGACATCATCTCAGGGAAAGTTAAAATCAGACCAAAATGGGATTGAAATCACATTTTAATCCAAAAATTTTATGAGGTCCTCCCCGTTAAAATCAGACCAAAATGGGATTGAAATACTAAACATGTGAGTAGAACTTTATCGATAAATAAGTGTTAAAATCAGACCAAAATGGGATTGAAATGCGATGAGGGTGGCCTGGACCCCAGCCTGGCCAAGCCAGTTAAAATCAGACCAAAATGGGATTGAAATTTTCTCAACTTCTTTTCCTTTCATTTTTTCTCACCTGTTAAAATCAGACCAAAATGGGATTGAAATATAAGTACAGATTCAATAAAACCCACACTAAGCCTGGTTAAAATCAGACCAAAATGGGATTGAAATTCAATATCCTCTTTGAAGACTCATACTACTTAGATAGGTTAAAATCAGACCAAAATGGGATTGAAATTGGCTTCTATTTTCTCCTTTTCTTCGTTTTCCTCTGCGTTAAAATCAGACCAAAATGGGATTGAAATAATTTTAAAGATGAGTTTAAATGAGGCAACAAAATGGGTTAAAATCAGACCAAAATGGGATTGAAATATCAAAGGATGAGAACTCAGCGGAGTAATTCGCTACAGGTTAAAATCAGACCAAAATGGGATTGAAATAGAAGGACCGGGTACACGAAGACATCCTCAGCACGGGTTAAAATCAGACCAAAATGGGATTGAAATATAAGTACAGATTCAATAAAACCCACACTAAGCCTGGTTAAAATCAGACCAAAATGGGATTGAAATTCAATATCCTCTTTGAAGACTCATACTACTTAGATAGGTTAAAATCAGACCAAAATGGGATTGAAATTGGCTTCTATTTTCTCCTTTTCTTCGTTTTCCTCTGCGTTAAAATCAGACCAAAATGGGATTGAAATAATTTTAAAGATGAGTTTAAATGAGGCAACAAAATGGGTTAAAATCAGACCAAAATGGGATTGAAATATCAAAGGATGAGAACTCAGCGGAGTAATTCGCTACAGGTTAAAATCAGACCAAAATGGGATTGAAATAGAAGGACCGGGTACACGAAGACATCCTCAGCACGGGTTAAAATCAGACCAAAATGGGATTGAAATTCAAAGAATCTTATCGACTCGATTATAACGACTAAGCGTTAAAATCAGACCAAAATGGGATTGAAATAGGACATCGTATGCGCCCTCAAGGACGTCCTCACCCTTCTCGGTTAAAATCAGACCAAAATGGGATTGAAATATTGACTATGTGCAGTTCTTATATGAAGAAGGGTATGTGTTAAAATCAGACCAAAATGGGATTGAAATCCCTGTACTTCCCAGGGCCGTCACCTTCCTCATCCATGTTAAAATCAGACCAAAATGGGATTGAAATTGATTTTGTCTACAACATCATCGACGATTTTATTAACCCGTTAAAATCAGACCAAAATGGGATTGAAATCATTTGCATGTTTTCTTGTATTTCCTCTTCATTCTATGTTAAAATCAGACCAAAATGGGATTGAAATTAATCAGGGGTTCTATTGTTTAGAACCCATAAACCTGTTAAAATCAGACCAAAATGGGATTGAAATCAGTTCTGACAGCAGAGATTGTACTCACCGTCAAAATCGTTAAAATCAGACCAAAATGGGATTGAAATTTGTGCGATCATAGTGCTATACGACCTCAAAAACATGTTAAAATCAGACCAAAATGGGATTGAAATTCAATCATCTCATTCACCTCCTATCCAGTTTCTCCTGTTAAAATCAGACCAAAATGGGATTGAAATTTATGCGGCAGCATATGATCTTAGTGGTAGTGAGGAGGTTAAAATCAGACCAAAATGGGATTGAAATTCTATTTTTACTTTTATTTTCATATCTTTCACCTCTTGTTAAAATCAGACCAAAATGGGATTGAAATAGAGCACTTGCTCCATGGAGGCTTTTCTGTGAAGTTGTTAAAATCAGACCAAAATGGGATTGAAATGATTGGTGTTTAGAACAGTTTTTAGAGGATTTAAAAGGTTAAAATCAGACCAAAATGGGATTGAAATACCGGTACTTTCCGTTGCAGGTACTCCTTTTTAGCGTTAAAATCAGACCAAAATGGGATTGAAATATATCGGTTACAGCAATAGCAGTTCATGTCAGATTCAGTTAAAATCAGACCAAAATGGGATTGAAATAACCTGATAGCCTTGTAGTAGTCGAGGCCCTCCACGGTTAAAATCAGACCAAAATGGGATTGAAATTTTCTTCATCTTTTCACGACATGCGGGGCACTTTGTGTTAAAATCAGACCAAAATGGGATTGAAATCATTTGCATGTTTTTTTGAATCTTTTTTTCATTTTAGTTAAAATCAGACCAAAATGGGATTGAAATTATTTTACTATTTTCTAGAATCATTTGCACTATATTGTTAAAATCAGACCAAAATGGGATTGAAATATTTGTTCTGATTATACCCCCACCTACCCCCACCGAGTTAAAATCAGACCAAAATGGGATTGAAATTTATTATGTTCAACAACGATCTCACAGTCCCTAAACCGTTAAAATCAGACCAAAATGGGATTGAAATATTTGTTCTGATTATACCCCCACCTACCCCCACCGAGTTAAAATCAGACCAAAATGGGATTGAAATTTATTATGTTCAACAACGATCTCACAGTCCCTAAACCGTTAAAATCAGACCAAAATGGGATTGAAATGAATGAAGGGGACATAGAGAGGATACTGCACATACTGTTAAAATCAGACCAAAATGGGATTGAAATTGACTTCGACGTGCCAGGGCATCAGGAGTCATGGATACGTTAAAATCAGACCAAAATGGGATTGAAATATCTACCTTCACACCCCCCACCTACCCCCCACCGAAAGTTAAAATCAGACCAAAATGGGATTGAAATTATCAGGCCTTACGCCCTTCAAGGGTAAACGTTTCCTCGTTAAAATCAGACCAAAATGGGATTGAAATCATACCTCTTCAACATGTCCTTGAACGTTTCAATATTGTTAAAATCAGACCAAAATGGGATTGAAATCTGCAGCGTAAATGAAAAATAATGGACATAATATAGGGTTAAAATCAGACCAAAATGGGATTGAAATGAATGAAGGGGACATAGAGAGGATACTGCACATACTGTTAAAATCAGACCAAAATGGGATTGAAATTTTATATCACCTCATATTATTGTCAGAAAGAATCTGAGTTAAAATCAGACCAAAATGGGATTGAAATTTGTTTCCTTGCTGATCCGTGCATGCACAGCCCTCATAGTTAAAATCAGACCAAAATGGGATTGAAATCAAAATAGTACCCATAAATGACCCAAATAGTGAACAGTTAAAATCAGACCAAAATGGGATTGAAATTCTTAACAACTTTATTATACTCTTCAAGCGTGATGATAGTTAAAATCAGACCAAAATGGGATTGAAATACCCGACCCGGGCACCGACCCGACCCGGGCACCGACCGTTAAAATCAGACCAAAATGGGATTGAAATAAGGTGGAAGTAGAGACCATCCTCAGTAATTTCAATCGTTAAAATCAGACCAAAATGGGATTGAAATAAAGAGTTGTTTCTCACTAATAATGCATGAGTAACGGGTTAAAATCAGACCAAAATGGGATTGAAATTTTTCATGTCTTTCTGTCGCCCATCTATGAGAACCCGTTAAAATCAGACCAAAATGGGATTGAAATGTCTTTTTTTATTTTGTTATTTTTTTAGTTCTAAAGGGTTAAAATCAGACCAAAATGGGATTGAAATCATGCACAAACATGATCAAAACAATAGGGGCAGACAGGTTAAAATCAGACCAAAATGGGATTGAAATGAAAGAGGATGGACTGGCGTGTGGGGTTGTATTTCGTTAAAATCAGACCAAAATGGGATTGAAATGGTAATGGGTACATTGATGAGCTAGTCTGGAGGGTGAGTTAAAATCAGACCAAAATGGGATTGAAATGCGTCTGTCCCCCTGGACGTATGTCCCCATGTTGAGTTAAAATCAGACCAAAATGGGATTGAAATTCAAATCATTCAGATGGCCAAACCTTCCCAACATCAGTTAAAATCAGACCAAAATGGGATTGAAATGGAAAGAATACGATGAACTCAACAGAGTCATCGTGAAAGTTAAAATCAGACCAAAATGGGATTGAAATTTGTGAAGTCTTGTATGTGTGCTGTCTGCCCGGCGCTTGTTAAAATCAGACCAAAATGGGATTGAAATGACCAACCACAACCAGAATGCACACCCACACAAAACCGTTAAAATCAGACCAAAATGGGATTGAAATACGACTCCATCCTCTCTAACGACGTCACAGACGCCGTGTTAAAATCAGACCAAAATGGGATTGAAATAAGGTGGAAGTAGAGACCATCCTCAGTAATTTCAATCGTTAAAATCAGACCAAAATGGGATTGAAATCTTTTATGTACTCAGTCCCCCTGAATTTTATTGTTGGTTAAAATCAGACCAAAATGGGATTGAAATCTGCAACGTAGGTAAAAAATAACGGACATAAGATAGTTAAAATCAGACCAAAATGGGATTGAAATTTGAATGCGTTTATTTCGTTATATAAAGCTATAACGAACTATAGAACCAGTTGTTTGATCCGGATTTTATTTTATGATTAACATTTCATTACAGCCGGCCTCCTCATGGTACTTAACCTTCCTGACCTCAATGTCATAATCATTAAATTCATCCATCAATGGTTTAAGGTGTAAAGAACGCTTTCTTCTGTGTATATTGTACACAGGAAATATTCTAACCTCTTTCCCGATCCTGAGCATCTCCCTCACAGATTCAACATGGAAACTGTAGTCCAGCAGGTCCTCATACAGGAAAAGGAAATTTGCAGAGACCACCAGGTCAAATTCCCCATCATCAAATGGGAGAAAGGGGAGTTCACCGGCTATGTACTCTGATGGGTTCCTTTTATAGTCATCCAGGAATCTTCTGAAAACCATCCTCCGGTAATCCTCAACAGGGATCCCATCAACCCTGAAATCCCTTAAAAAGTCCCTATGGTTCATGGTGTGGCTCCTGAAACTTTCGCATGCCAGTTTTTTAATTTCATCGGGGGTCCTGCTGTAGAGGGGGTCCACGGCTGTTACACTGAATCCCATCTCATCCATTTCGCTCCGGAATGAGCTCACACCTGCAGCACAGTCAAGTATCCTGCTGCCCTCCAGTTCCATGGGATCCAGGCTGAACATATCGATGTATTCAGCGAGGCCCCTACCAATGAAAACCACGGACTTCATAAGTTTTGATTCTATGACCATCTATAAAATTCATTCGATTTAGGCATGGATCACCCATCTGATGTATATGTGGGGCGCAAAATAATGCTATTCGACGCAACTTTCTCTGGAGGGTACTTGCGCTGACCGGTGTTGGGTGATGTATATCACCTTCTGACCCCTCCGGAATTAAATATAAAATCTTCCTGAAGGCCGTTCTGGGCATTAAATTAGAAGATTATAAATATCTCCTCAACATAATAGGTAAATGTGTAAAAAATTTAAAGGGGGGGTGAAAAATGAAGAGATTTACACTGGCACTTTCGATTCTTCTGGTGATTCTTACCATTGGAACAGTAAGTGCCGCCGATTCTGACAATCAGACTGATTCTAATGCACTCATAACTGGAACTGTGACACAGTGTAACGGTACAGATCCATTTGAGGGCGCAGTTATAAACGTGGCCTCAGTTAATGGTTCCAGTGTGGCATCCGGGGTAACAGGTCCGGATGGAAGTTACTCTGTGAGTTTCCAGGCAGCCGACCGGACATTTATTGTCTCAGCAGTTGCACCTAGACACGTGATACCATCCAGCACTGTAACCCTTGATGAGTCAGGAAGAGCCACTGCCGATTTCAGGCTCGGAACCCTGAACTTGACCAAGGGTTCATGGGACATCATCGGGCTTGACCATAATAATGTGAATGTCGGTCCCAACCAGTATCTCATCCAGATACGTGTCAGGAACGATGCCCTGACCACCGCAACTAATGTAACAGCCAACCTCACATTCACTTCAACCAATCCCTACGTCGACCTCGCGGCGAATGAAACAGCCAGCAAGTACCTGGGTGATATAGCACCGGGTGCAACGGTGGATGTCTTCTACCTTGTGGAGGTATCAAGGAATTCACTTGCCTACCTGACGTCCAGGAATTATACGGTGACGGTGGGCGGGACGAACACGGGTTCCGCTGACACCATAAACGGAACACTCTATGTTGAGAAACTTGTCTCACAGAACCGTAATGACGTGGTATCCATAACTGTGAGTAACCCGTCACCGGCCATTGGAGACGTGATTGCAGTCACAGTCGTATCAACAACGGCATCAGCCGGATATGATATCCTTAACCTTCCACTAACCAACTACAACCCGGCAATTATCCAGCCCATCAACGTAACGGTGACCTACGGACCAAACACCAGCAACAATGTACGCCTTGACGCACAGGGTCAGACAAACTTTGTATCTGTCTGGCTGTTCAACGTTACCGGCGCAGGGGTGACCAGGCTCTTCGGTCTCATAACAGACAGGAGCGGTTCAAGCTACCACTACAACTCAGACTTCGGTGAGAATATCACCATCCGGGCACTTGAGAGGGCCGACCTTGCAATTGCAAAAACAGTCAACAACACGGCACCCAGCATTGGCGATACCGTCAGATTCACAATCACCGTGGTGAACTATGGCCCAAACAATGCCACTGGCGTTTATGTAACGGATCTTCTACCACCACAGCTGAGCTTCGTATCAGCAAGTGCATCCAGGGGAATCTACAACAGCACCACAGGTATATGGACCATAGGAAACCTTGAATACTTCGAGACGGTAACACTGAACATCACAGCCACGGTCACAGCAACAGGGGCAATTGTCAACAACGCCAACGTGACAGGTGACGTCTTCGACCCAGACATGGCAAACAACTACGCATCAGCAGCCCTGAATTCTCCACCGGCATCAGACCTCACCATAGACAAGTCTGTTAACAATCCGGAACCCTATGTGGGTGAAAATATCCAGTACACAATCACTGTGAGCAACAGGGGACCTGATAACGCAGCAGGAGTTGTGGTGGAGGATGTTCTGCCGGCTGGACTGATACCTATCAGCGCGACACCATCCAAGGGCTCCTACTACATGGGCACATGGAATGTGGGGACACTGAACTACCTTGAAATAGCAACACTCACAATAATAGCCAGGGTCAACGCAACTGGATCACTGACAAACTTTGCAAATATCACATCACCAAACTTTGATCCCAACCCGGATAACAACAATGACACCGCCGAGGTGGTGGGAATCCCGGTGGCTGACCTGCTTATAGTGAAACAAGTGAGTGACCCGCGGCCAGATTATGGGTCCGTTGTGACCTTTACGGTTGCTGTCACAAATCTTGGACCGAGCAACGCCACAGGTGTAACCGTCACAGATATACTCTCACCGGGCCTTGTCTACCTCAGTCACACTGTCACACAGGGAACCTACAATGCCACAACTGGCGTATGGTACATCGGAGCACTGAATTACGCGGCATCAGCCCTGATGAACCTCACAGTCCTTGTGAACACAACCGGTGATTCAAATAACACAGTATCAGTCACCGGTAATGAGCGTGACCCTGACAGGACCAACAATGATGCGGTATCAACCCTTAACGCGGTATCAGCAGACCTTAGCATCCAGAAGACCGTTGACAGACCTGTTATAAATAACGGGGAAACCGCCACCTTCACGGTGATCGTGAGGAATGCTGGTCCAGACACACCATCAAATGTTGTGGTCTCAGATCTCCTGCCTGCTGGACTCTCAATCATATCATACACGGTTACACAGGGATCCTTCAACACAACAACTGGCGTCTGGGAGGTTGGCTCACTACCTGCCCTGTTCCAGGCAACCCTCACACTGGTTGTAAGGGCAACCCAGGCAGGCTTCCAGACAAACATAGTCAACGTATCATCAGAGCTTCCAGATCCACTACCCGGAGACAACGTTGATGCGGTTACAGTCGATGTGAGGCCAAGCGCGGATGTTAAGATCACGAAGACCGTCAGCAACACAGCACCAGACTTCGGTGACACCGTGGTGTTCTACATAACGGTAACGAACCTTGGACCGGACACCGCCACGGTTGTGAGGACCGTTGATACAATGCCATCAGGTCTCGTCTACCAGTCCCACAGTGCATCCGCGGGTATCTACTTCGTGGAATTCAATGTATGGACTGTTGATTCACTGGCACCCGGTGCATCAGAGACACTGAACATCACCGTGCTTGTCAATGCCACAGGTGGAATGATAAACACGGTCTCAGTCACGAGCACCGAGTATGACCCTGACCTGACCAACAACCATGCTGCTGGGCTATTAAATGCAGAGGCCGTGGCTGATATCGCGGTACAGAAGACGGTCCTCCTGACACCAATCAACAATGGACAGATAACAAACTTCACGGTCACTGTCACCAACAACGGACCGAACGATGCAACAGGTGTCGCTGTAACGGATATACTACCACCAGGACTCGGACTGCTCAGTCACAGCGCCTCACAGGGAACCTTCGCAGGCGGGCTCTGGACTGTTGGAGACCTTGCAAATGGCACATCAGCAACCCTGGTGCTTGAGGTAATTGCAAATGCCGCAGGCATATTCACGAATTACGTGAATGCATCAGCCGAGGAGTACGACCCTCTGCTCTCAAACAACAATGCAACTGCTCTACTCACCGTGAACCCATCATCAGATATATCAATCACAAAGACGGTGTCAAACAGCACACCGAACTTCGGTGAGCAGATAACCTTCTTTGTGACGGTTACGAACAATGGACCTGACGATGCAACAGGGGTCACGGTAACAGAAATGCTTCCAGAGGGCCTTGTCTACCAGTCACATGCAATTTCACAGGGTATCTGCTATCCCCTTGCATGCATCTGGATAGTTGGAGACCTTGCAAACGGTGCATCAGCAACCCTCAACTTCACGGTCCTTGTGAACACCACAGGTGAACTGATAAACAGGGTTCAGGCAGTTGGGGATCAGTTCGATCCATACCCTGAAAACAACACTGCAAACGTCACAGTGACCATCCCACCGGCTGCTTATCTTGTGATAGATAAGGTGGTTAATGCGACGGTGGTTGACTTCAATGATACTGTGAGGTTCGTGGTTTCAGTTACCAATATGGGTCCTGATGATTCAGTGGGTGTTGTTGTTAATGACGTGTTACCTGCTGGTCTTGACTACGTGAGTCACAGTGCTTCACAGGGAAGCTATGATGTGGGTACTGGTGTGTGGCTTGTTGGTTCACTGGTAAGGGATGCTGTGGCGACTCTGGAGATTGTTGCCAGGGTTGCTGTGAGTAACACTACCCTGACCAATATTGCCAATGTCACGTCTGATACGTACAATCCGAACCCTGATAGGGATGCTAATGCCACTGTAACAGCAAATCCACGGGCAGAGCTCACCATCACCAAGACGGCTGATAGGAGGGCTGTACGCCTCGGACAGAACGTGAAATTCACAGTAACGGTGACAAACAATGGACCTGATACTGCACTCAACACAACAGTGGTTGACAGGCTACCGGATTCAATGAGGTACGTATCATCCAGCGCCACTGTGGGATCATACAATCCGGTAACCGGCGTATGGCTGATAGGAGACCTGCCATCAGGTTCAAGCGCAGTCCTTGAAATAGTGGTCCAGATGATAAGGCGCGGCACATTCATCAACGTGGCAACGGTGAGCTCAGGCTCATCAGGCGGCAACAACACGACAGAGGTCGATATCGAGGTCACAGAACCCACACCGGGTCCAGGACCTTCACCTGGCAGGGTACCGATGCAGCCAACGGGTGCTCCGGTAGCTGCACTCATGGCAGGCCTACTGCTTCTAGCTGCAGGTTCAGCCATAGCAAGGAGAAGATAAAAAAATTTCCCTTCATTTTTTTATTTTGGTATATTGAGCGGTTTTTTTAGTTTTTTCAGTGCAACTGATGTCAATATACTGTGTAAGTGCTATTCTAAGTGCATCTTAAAAAACGCATTAAACCTACCGTGTAAGTGTTATTCTAATTACAGCGTATGCCAGGTAAAATGCCACCAGTGCAACCCCCTCAACCCTCCTGAGCTCCATATCAGTCCACATGAAGTACATGACGGCCACTGTCACCCCCATGAGCACTGGAGCGTCAAGAATGAGGGATAGGGGCTCAACAGGGATCCTAACAAAGAGTGATGGAACCCCGATGCCTATCAGGATGTTGAATATGTTGCTCCCCAGGACGGTTCCAAGGGACAGGCTGCACATACGCTTCATTGCAGAGTTAACAGCAACGACCAGTTCAGCGAGGCTTGTGCCTATTGCGAGGGCAAAAAGACCGATTATCATCTCAGGAACATTCATGATCTCAGCGATCCCAACGGCACTGTATACGAGTATTCTGCAGAACACCACAAGACCAGTGAATCCCAGGATGGCGGATATTATGGTTTTCGCATCAACCTCGCCATGATCCATGAGGTGGCTGGTATAGTAGCCCCTCTGTTTTTTTATGAGGACCCAGAGGTAAACACCGTAGAGTGCAAGGAGCACGACACCAGTCAGGGGGCCAACCGGTCCCATGAGCATGAAGAATGTGAGGATGAGTATGCTCAGAAGCCCGAAAAGACCATCCCTCCGGATCTCATCCCGGTTTGTTGTAACCGCACATGAAAGGATGGCTGATATGCCTATGATGCCGGCTATGTTCCATATATTTGATCCTATAACAACACCCACACCGAGATCAGGGTTTCCTGTGAGGACGGATATCAGTGCGGATCCAAATTCAGGAAGGGAGGTCCCTGCAGCGGCGACTGTCACCCCCAGTATTATCTGGGATATCCCCAGGGCCCTACCTATATCAACGATCCGATCCACGAATATATCGGCCGACTTTATAACGCCAATCAGTGAGACAGTGAAGAGGAAGAGGAGGATGATAACTGACATGTTTAAACTTCTCTCCCCATAAAACATAATCCTTTGGCCTCCTCCATATATATATGATCGTGATAAATAGATCTTTAAGTGTAATGGTGGTCTTATGAAGAATCTTTCAAGGGAACTGGTTTCAAGGATACAGGAGATATCACGTCCAGTTAAGATAATGCATGTATGCGGGTCACATGAGCACACAATAATGCAGCATGGTGTAAGGTCCCTCCTTCCTGAGGAGGTGGAGGTGGTCGCCGGGCCTGGCTGTCCGGTCTGCTGTGTCCCGGCAAGGGAAATCGACGAGTGCATTGAACTTGCAAGGCAGGGTGTCACCATAACAACCTTCGGTGACATGCTCCGGGTCCCGGGCTCCAGGGGATCCCTCGCGGATGCCAGGGCGGACGGTGCGGATGTCAGGATAGTCTACGGTGTGGGCAACGCAGTGGAGATAGCAAGGAAACTTGACCGGGAAGTCGTATTCATGGCAGCGGGATTTGAGACCACGGCGCCAACAACAGCCTCGGAGATACTCTCAGGACCACCTGAGAACTTCTCGGTTCTTTCATGCCACAGGCTCATACCACCCGCCCTCAGGTTTCTCATAGAGTCAGGTGAGGTGAACCTCAACGCCCTCATAGAACCAGGTCACGTGTCAACCATAATCGGCATGAAACCCTATGAGCCCTTCTCAAGGGACTACAACATACCACAGGTCATAGCGGGCTTCAACCCCCTGGATATACTCATGGCGGTCTACATGATACTCCGACAGATCGATAGGGGAGAGGCAAAGGTTGAGAACGAGTATAAGAGGGCCGTGAAACCCGAGGGTAACCTCAAGGCCCAGAAGGTGATGGATGAGGTCTTCAAGGTAACCGAGAGGGAGTGGAGGGGATTCCCGGTCATACCCGAATCAGTCTATGAGATAAGGGATGAGTTCTCTGAATTCAATGCCCGGGAGAAATTCGATATAGAGGTTGAAGATACGGTTGATACACCGGCGGGATGCATATGCGGTGCTGTATTGAGGGGTGTTGCAAGGCCGGAGGAATGCAAACTCTTCAAGAATGAGTGCACCCCCACCAGTCCCATCGGGGCATGCATGGTGTCAAGGGAGGGCACCTGTAACATAGCCTACCGGTACAGCTCATTCTAGGTGTCAGGATGAGGGCCATTGCAGTTGACATCGACGGCACAATAACCGACAAAAAAAGGAGGCTGTCTCTGGAGGCTGTGAAGGCCCTCAGGGGTGCCGAGGAGGCAGGGGTGCCTGTTATAATGGTTACCGGTAACATCCTCTGCTTTGCTATGGCAACATCGGTCCTAATAGGGGCCAGCGGAGGGGTTGTAGCTGAAAATGGCGGTGTGCTGCACATCAATGATGAGGTGAGGGTCCTGGGTGATATAAGTAAGGCTGAGATGGCCTACAGTCACCTCAAAGGGATCTACCCTGTCCGGAAGGTCCAGTTCTCTGACCTCAGGGTGTCGGAGATAGCACTGACCAGGGATGTACCTGCAGATACTGTCAGGGAGGCGCTCAGGGATTTTGATGTTGAGGTCTATGATACCGGCTTTGCCATACACCTGACAGACCCCTCAGTGAATAAGGGTTCATCCCTGGAGATCCTGCTTGAATCCATGGGGATAGAGATGGAGGATGTCATGGCCATAGGTGACAGTGAAAATGACCTGGAATTCATTGAGGCTGCTGGATTCAGGGTTGCGGTTGCAAATGCAGACCCTGAACTGCGGGAGATGGCAGATTATGTGACCTCCGCAGCCCATGGAGAAGGGGTTGCAGAGGCGGTCAGGAGATTCATGGGGTGGTGAGCTGATGTTCGGGATTGGTGAAGAGGCGGTTAAACTCGCATTAAGGTATGGTGAGATGGCTGAGGTCTACATTGAGAGGGAGAAGACACTGGAGGTTGAGATCCAGCGTGACCTCATAGACTTCGGGAAAATTGAATCCATGACAGGGATAGGCATCCGCATCCTGAAGGAGGGGCGAATGGGGTTTGCCTACACATCGGATCCTGATGGGGTGGACGTAGCTGTGAGGATGGCGGCCCAGAACCTCCAGCTTGCAGATCCTGATGAAAACTTCGGGTTCTCTGAACCCTCCACATATCCATCGGTGAAGGGGATCCATGACAGGTCCTTCGATGACCTTGAAGTTGAGGACTCCGTGGAGATGGCCGGTAGAATGATCAACAGGGTCCTGGAGGAGGGATGCAAACCCACCAGCGGCGGGTTCACCGCATCCAGGATTGAAACATTCATCCTAAACTCGGAGGGTGTTGAGGAGTCATCATCTTCAACAGGGTTCTCAGCCCACATATCTGTGACAGCCGGGGAGAATGGCATGAAGACAACCGCCTACGAATCAGACTCCTCCTGCAAACTTGACATCAACCCTGAATGGGTAGCTGGAAGGGCCTGCCGGATTGCAAGGGATTCGATGGGGGGCAGGAGTATTGAAAGCGGCAGGATCCCCGCAGTCCTGGACTACCATGCAGCAGCAGGACTCCTTGGAACATTCGCAGGCGCATTCAGCGCAGATAACGTCCAGAGGGGGAGGTCCGTACTGGCAGATAGGATTGGAAGCCAGGTCACAGGTGAGGGCCTCTCAGTATACGATGACGGTACCCTTGAGGGGGGCCTGGGATCAGCCCCCTTTGATGGTGAGGGGACACCCTCCCAGAGGACAGCCCTTGTTGAGGATGGAATTCTGAGGGGATACATGCATAACATATACACAGCATCAAAGGGGCGGGCTGATAGCACAGGTAATGGTCTGAGGGGCTACATGGAGGTCCCGGCCGTCTCAACCACCAACTTCATACTTGAATTTGACAGTACAGTGCCACTGGACGACTTCAGGGGGATCTTTGTCACAGATGTCCTTGGAGCCCACACAGCAAATCCAATATCCGGTGATTTCTCGGTGGAGGCCAACAATGCGTTCATGGCGGACTCAGGGGAATTCACACCTGTTAAGAAGGCAATGCTCTCAGGGAACATATTTGAGCTCATGATGAAGGTCTCATCAACGGACCTTGAAAGGAGGCAGGTGGGGGGCTTTGTAACCGCGCCCCTCATGGTTGAGGATGTTCATGTCACAGGGTAACCCCATTTATCATTCATGATCATGTCACTGAAGGATGCACTTCACCACTACCTCTCTGTGAGGGATGGTAGGACGGATGCCAGTTTCATGGTGGCCGCCAGGACACCGGCATCCTTCCATGAAACCTCAGGGATGTCTGAACTCTGGAGGGAACATGAAAGGATAGAGAAGGGCATAGAGTGTTCAGGAGCATGTGAAAGGTCCTTCCTTGATCTTAAAATCGAAATCGCTGAAAGGATCCTGGGGGAGTGTTCACTGTGCCCCTGGAGGTGCGGGGTTAACCGCCACAGGGAGCAGGGACACTGCGGTGTCATGGAGCCACGGGTGGCCTCGGAGTTCCTGCACTACGGGGAGGAGGCCCCCCTTGTACCCAGCCATACCATATTCTTCTCTGGCTGCACCCTGAGGTGTGTCTTCTGTCAGAACTGGGACATATCCCAGAACCCCTCTGCAGGCAGACACATTGAGGTGGATGAACTTGCAGCGCTCATAGAGGAGAGGAGGCGCATGGGGGCAGCAAACGTCAACTTCGTGGGCGGAGACCCGACACCAGCACTCCCATATATCCTGAGGGTTCTATCCAGGGTTTCCATCAGTGTGCCTGTCGTATGGAACAGTAACATGTACATGACCAGGGAATCCCTCAGGCTCATAATGGGTGCTGCAGACCTCTACCTCACGGACTTCAAGTTCGGCAACAGTGAATGTGCAGAGAGACTGGCAGGTGCCGGTAACTACTTTGAGGTTGTATCCAGGAACCACCTCATGATAGCAGGTGAGGATATGATAATAAGGCACCTGGTGCTTCCAGGGCACCTGGAGTGCTGCACGAAGCCCATCATATCATGGGTCGCAGAGAACCTGGGAACAGACACTGTAATGAACATAATGGGCCAGTACCGGCCCCTCTACAGGGCTTCAGCTTACCCTGAGATCAACCGTCCCCTCTACATTGAGGAGCTGGAGGAGGCCAGAAGATGGGCCCTGAGTGAAGGCCTTGAAAACCTTATCTAGGGGGAATCTGATGAAGATACTGATCACCGGGAGACCCGGCAGCGGGAAGAGCACCATGGTTGGAAGGCTGAGGGATTACCTTGAGGGCATGGGCTTTTCGGTTGGGGGGATCATAACACCTGAGGTGAGGGTGGGTGGTTCAAGGTGGGGATTTGAGGTCGTTGACATAGCATCGGGCAGGAGGGGCCTCCTTGCGTCAGTTGAAACAGAGGGCCCCCGTATTGGAAGGTACGGTGTAAATGTGGGGGTCATGGATGAACTGGCTGTCCCTGCAATCCGGAGGGCCATGCTGGAGGATGACTGCATAATCATAGACGAAATCGGCCCCATGGAGCTTAAGAGCCGGGAATTCAGGAGGACGGTAGACGAGGTCCTCAGCTCTGACGTCCTCCTCATTGCAGCGGTACACAGGAAAACCCTTCAAAGTATAAAAAAGAGGGAGGACATAAGGGTATTTGTTGTTGATCCTGAAAAACGGGACAGGGTTTACCTCAGGATAATTGACTTACTTGGTGATTATCATGGAATGCGCTGATTATGGTCTTACAAGAAAACTTGAAAGGGATAACCTCAACCTCAACCCCCTCCAGCGTGGCGGTGTTCTCCCCGCCGCTGCAAGGAAGGCCCTCCATGAATTCGGGGATGGTTACAGTGTCTGTGACTACTGTGATGGGAGGCTGGACCAGGTCACAAGGCCCGCGATAAACTGCTTCCTTGATGACCTTGCAGACTTCACAGGCTCCGATGCGGTGAGGACGGTTCATGGTGCAAGGGAGGGTAAATTTGCGGTGATGCATGCACTCTGTGAGAGGGGTGACACCGTTGTTGTTGATGGAAATGCCCACTACACAACACACCTTGCAGCTGAGAGGAACGGCCTTGAAATCGTTGAGGTGCCATCAACCGGACACCCCAGCTATGAGGTAACACCCGAAGCCTACAGGGAGGTCCTTGAGGAGACCATCGACAGGGTTGAGGTTAAACTTGCTGTGCTGACCCATGTCGATGGTAACTACGGGAACCTGACAGATGCACGTGGCGTGGCGGACGTCTGCAGGAAGCTGGGGGTCCCATTACTCCTGAACTGCGCCTACTCCATGGGAAGGCTCCCGGTTAACCTCAGGGAACTTGGGGTTGACTTCGTTGTTGGGAGCGGTCACAAGAGCATGGCGGCCTCCGGGCCTATAGGTGTGCTGGGGATGAAATCTGAGTGGGAGGACACTGTGCTCAGGAGGTCAGGGAGGCATGAGAAGAAGGAGCTTGAACTCCTGGGCTGCACATCACGTGGAGCGCCACTGGCAACCCTCATGGCCTCTCTGCCCTATGTGAGGGAGAGGGTTTCACGCTGGGACGGGGAGGTTAAGAAGACACGCTACCTTGTCTCTGAACTTGAGGATATCGGGGGTATAGAGCAGCTGGGTGTGAGACCCAAGGAACATGACCTCGTGAGGTTTGAAACCCCTGTTTTCCATGAGATAGCGGCTTCACATCCAAGGAAGGGCTTTTTCCTCTATGAGGAACTTAAGAAGAGGGGTATAGTTGGAATAAGGAGGGGCCAGACAAAGTGGTTCAAGTGCAGCATCTATGGCATGACAGAGGAGCAGGTGCAGTACGTGGTTGACTCATTCAGGGATATAGTCGAGGAGAACCGGTGAGCTGACCGCTGGCTGCAGTTCTTGAAAAGAGAGGAGAAATGTTACCTTTTTCATGTAAAGAGGGGTAAGGGAGAAAAATCAGTGGATTCCAGTAGGCTGTTCTCAATTTTATGAGTACATTTAGAGGACCACAGGGAACTGGATCTCCCTCACATCCCCATGGAGGATCTCCCTTGGCGCACCTATTACGTCCAGCCTGTTCTCCTCAACGTATTTTATGAGCTTTCTGTAGGCCTCCTCACGGGCTTCTGAGTATTCTGTAAATATCACAGTATGGCCCGGGATTGTGACTATCCTCACCTTCCCGTCACCCTCAGATTCGCCCTTTACAGGTATACCCACATCGTATCTTCCCTCGTCCTTGAGGGGTGCTGTGTAGAAGATCACTGTGGGGTCACCGTCGGCCTCAAGTTTATCATTTGATGATACAAAGTCTGAAACCTCTTCAAGGACCTCCAGTGTTTTACTGAAGGGCCCTGTAAAGGTTATCACAGCAAGTTTCTCATCATCCAGTGTCCTTTTACCTATCATTACAATCACCGTTAACCAACGACCATCATGGGCTTTGTGGCTGATTTAAGAACCTTCCTTGTTATGCTTCCGGATATTATGCGGTCAAGGCCGTGTTTGCCTGAGCTGCCCATTACAACGAGGTCCACGTCCTCGTCCTCCATGACCTCGAGGATCACCTCTGCGGGGTTACCCTCAAGTATAACCGTATCAAGGCGGGTTTCTGTCATGTGGCCCAGCTCCTGTTGAGAGCTGAATTCCTCCTTGAGGATGGATATTGCCTTCTCTGCCTGTTTTTTCAGTATCTCCTCAAGGCGTCTGCTGATATCCTCGTCCCAGATTTTCCTGTAGGACGTGTCAACTACACTTATGGCCAGTATGTCTGCCCCGCTCATCCCTGCTATGTGGAATGCGTGCCGGGTTGCCTTCCTGGCGTCCCCTGAGCCGTCTGTGGGTATCAGTATTCGCCGGTACACCTCTACACCCCTTCGCTTCCAAGGATTATTGAGTCGTCTGCTGAGTTCTGGAGTGCTATACTGAAACCTGGCTCTGCACCTATGACCAGGGTCTCCTTCCCGTTCTCCTTGGCTATGTTTATGAGGGGGAGGAAGTCAGCGTTCCTTGTCATAATTGCAACCACATCGATGTTGGGGTTGTGTATGAGTTCAAAGGCTTCAACTGCGAGCTGAACATCCACATCACCCGCAACTATCATGGGTGAGAAGCCCTGGTTCACAACGGCCTCTATCAGCTTATCTGAGGCGTACTGGTTCAGCAGCACCTTTCCTACCTTGAGGTTTCCCCTGTCAAAGAGGAGGTTCTTTACAAATTCAAGATCTGAACAGAATTCCTTTCTGAGCATGTTTGGACCATCAACAAGGAGCCCAAGACTCTTTTTATCTTTTCTGCTGTTGTTTATTATCACAAAGTTATCGTCATTATCCATTTCATCAGTTCCTCTCTTTAACTTTTAATACCCTTATGTATCTAAAAACTTATATAGTTATGTGGTGCTGTTGAGAAAGAGTTTAGATGTTATTTTATTAGGGCCTGAGGGCGGATTCAAGGAAAACCTCAAGGTCCTCCCAGAACCTGTCCCTGCTGATATTCCTGGCCTCCAGGACCATCCTGGATGTGAAATCAAGGTTCAGGGCGTTTATGGCCAGTGTATGGATGTATATGGATAGCTCCACAGGGTCGAGGTCGCTGCGGATGCTTCCGTCATTCATGCCCTCCATTATGGCCTCAACCATGAGCCTCCACATTCCGGTACGGAGGTCCACTATCTCCCGCGCATCCTCACTTTCACTCAGCTCGAACCTCTCGGTGCCACTGTAGCAGTATATCCTGAAGTAGTCGGGGTGTTCCTTTGAGAAGCTGTAGAGGGCCTCCACCATGGCCCTGACCTTACCGTATCCATCCGTGTCAAGCTCCAGGCACCTTCTGTACATGCTGTGGAGTATGCGGACACCGTAGAGGTTCACTGCGAAGAAGAGGGATTCCTTGTTTTTGAAGTAGTAGTAGAGGAGGGCCTTGTTGACCTCTGCCTCCTCGGCTATCTCATCCATGGTCACTCTGTCGTATCCCCGTGCAAAGAATGCCTTCTCTGCCGCCCTTATTATCTGTTCACGTCTCCGTTCACGTTCACGTTCGCGTCTTGATGGGGCCATGTGGATTCACCATTCAGTATCTCTATGAATATCTGTTCCGGTATTTTAAAACATTTTGCACCGGAAGATTTATATGTCATTAACTACAAGTTAAATTTTAACCGAAAGTTAAAAATTAACTGACGGTTAAAGAGGTGTTTCTTATGGTTGAAAAGAAACCCGTACCTGAAGACTGGCCACACATAGTTGGGGACTATGTGGTTGGTGATGAAGAAAGCCCGGTTGCGGTTGTCACCCTCGGGTCACACATGGAAGATGAACCCGTGAAGGCGGGTGCTGCAATTTCAGGTCCACTTCACACAGAGAACCTTGGGATAGAGAAGGTTGTTGGGAACGTTATTGCAAACCCCAACCTGCGCTTCCTTGTTGTATGCGGTGCAGAGGTAATGGGGCACATCACAGGGCAGACCATGAAGGCCCTCCACAGCAATGGTGTAGACCTGGAAACAGGGAGGATCATCGGTGCAACCGGTGCAATACCCTACATTGAGAACATGCCGGAGGAGGCCATAGAGAGGTTCCGGAGACAGGTTGAACTGGTGGACATGGTTGATGTTGAGGATCCAGATTCAATAGCTGCAAGGATCCAGGAATGTGTGGTTCATGACTCCGGTGCAATGGAAGAGGAACCCCTCATTTTAAAGGTTCCAGAGATAGGAAAAGGGGATTCAGAAGAAAACACCTGATTATTTTTTTTAAGGGTCTGACCGCCACCAGAAGGCGGTCACTTCCTCCTATTTTCACGCCGGGACTGGGATTTGAACCCAGGAGGAGCAAAGCTCCACAAGATTTCCAGTCTTGCGCCTTACCTGGCTAGGCTATCCCGGCAGAACAGTTAGATTTCAGTTCAGAAAAAAGTTTTTTTAAGCGCCGGGACTGGGATTTGAACCCAGGCGGAGAGAATCTCCACGGGATCTCAAGTCCCGCGCCTTACCTGGCTAGGCTATCCCGGCAGTATCAGATAAAAGAGATTGATAAACTCTTATTTATATAGTTTTTGGTGGTGAATTTAGTTAGAGGGGTTTACACCCCAGTTAACTTTTGAGTTCAATTTCAATGCTGACATTGTCAGGCACATTGACCTTCATGACCTGACGCATGGCCCTTTCATCGGCCTCTATACCCACAAGCCTCTTGTGGATCCTCATCTCCCATTTCTCCCAGGTAGCGGTTCCCTCACCATCCGGGGATTTCCTTGTTGGAACCACGAGCCTCTTTGTTGGGAGGGGGATTGGGCCTGACATGTCCACGCCTGTCCTTTCAGCAATCTTCTTGAGCTGGTCACAGACGTATGCCAGTTTTTCAGGGTCTGTCCCTGTCAGTTTAATCCTTGCTTTGTGCATTTAAATCCTCCTGTAAAAAAGGGAAGAGGTGGGTTTATTTTGCTGGTACGAGGTCTATGCACATTCCAGCAGCCACTGTCTGTCCCATGTCCCTTATGGCGAATCTTCCCATGTGTGGGATGTCCTTTATCTTCTCGATGACCAGTGGCTTGGTTGGTTTGACCTTCACAACAGCAGCGTTACCTGTTTTCAGGAAGTCAGGGTTTTCCTCTTCCACCTGACCTGTGGCAGGGTTCATTTTCTGCACCAGTTCAAGGAAGGTACAGGCAACCTGTGCTGTGTGGCAGTGGAATACAGGTGTGTAACCCACTGTTATGACACCAGGGTGCTGGAGAACAACGATCTGTGCTGTGAACTCCTTGGCAACCTTTGGTGGGTTGTCAAGGTGTCCTGCAACGTCTCCCCTTCTGATGTCGTTTTTACCGACACCCCTGACGTTGAAACCTATGTTGTCACCGGGTTCTGCCTGTTCGATCATTTCGTGGTGCATTTCGATTGATTTAACCTCTCCACTTACACCTGCTGGTTCGAATATGACGTTTTCACCCTTCTTGAGGACACCGGTCTCGACACGTCCCACTGGAACTGTACCGACACCTGTGATGGAGTAGACGTCCTGTATAGGTATCCTCAGTGGAAGGTCCACAGGTTTTTCAGGTGCTTCAAGGTCGTCGAGGGCTTCAACGAGTGTTTTACCCTTGTACCATGGGGTGTTTTCGCTCTTTGATGTTATGTTGTCCCCTTCAAAGGCGGAGAGTGGGATGAATTCAACGTCGCTTGGCTTGTAACCCACGGTTTTGATGAGGGCTGCAACCTCATCCTTGAGGGCGTTGAATTTCTCTTCGTCGTAGTTGACGAGGTCCATCTTGTTGATTGCGACTATGAGCTGGTTTATACCAAGTGTCCTTGATAGGAACACGTGTTCCTTGGTCTGAGGCATTACACCGTCGTCAACTGCGACAACAAGGACTGCTGCGTCTGCCTGGGACGCACCTGTGATCATGTTTTTAACGAAGTCACGGTGTCCAGGGCAGTCCACGATTGTGAACTCGTACTTGTCTGTTTCGAATTTGGCGTGTGCAAGGTCGATTGTAACTCCCCTTTCCCTTTCCTCGGAGAGCCTGTCCATGACAAACCTGAACTTGTCCTCACCTTCAGCTAACTGCTGCTCGGCGATTGCTCCGGCCTGCAGGAGCAGGTGTCCCACTAGTGTGGATTTTCCGTGGTCTACGTGTCCAATAAACGCCAGGTTCATGTGTTCTTTTTCTTTAGCCATAATATACCTCCATATATGATGGTTTAGCCTGATTTTTTAGATCCAGCAAATGGGCATGCTGTTTGTCTAAGGTAATTTCCTATATTCTTTTTAATTATATAAGTTTAATGGGGTTAACCCAGGTAGTGGTCTGCCCTGTAAGGTTCAGGACTGAGACCCTTCCTGGTCCTTACCTCCCTTGTTATGGTGTGCTGCAGTTCATTTGGAAGTCTCTCGAATCCAGCGTTCTCTGTTGACCAGAGACATCGTCCCTCGGTGGCTGACCTGATATCACCTGCGAATCCGAACATCTCTGCCACCGGTACAGTGGATTCAACGGTTACCATGTCACCCTCCTGGGTCATGTTGACGATCTGTCCGCGCCTGTTCTGTATCTCACGTGTTGCGCTTCCCATGTAATCCTGTGGCACGTTGATGAATACCTTCTGTATGGGTTCAAGGAGCACTGGCTCCGCAGACATCATGGCACCGAAGATACCCTTCCTTATGGCTGGAAGTACCTGTGCGGGACCCCTGTGGACAGCGTCCTCGTGGATCTTGGCGTCCATGAGTTTTATTTTAACCCCCATGACCTTCTCCTTGGCGACTGGACCGTTGTCCATTGCACTCTCAAATCCATCCATGAGGAGTTCCTTGATCTCATCGAGGTACTGGATACCACGGGTCATGTTGATGAATAGGTTCTTTTCATAGACATCCCAGACCCTTCTGGCCTCCTCCTTGTCCATACCTGCCTCAATGAAGTTCTTGGCCATCTCCTTGCCCTTGACACGGCCCTCCTTTATCTTACCTTCCTGTATCGCCTGCATCACTGATGCTTCAACCGGTTCAATTTCTATGTAGAAGCGGTTGTGTTTGTTGGGTGATTTACCCTCAACTGGTCCTGCGGTACCTGCAACGGTCTCCCTGTAGACGACTATTGGTTCGGATGTCTCTATCTCAACACCCTTCTCGTTGATCCTGTAGGCTATGATCTCGAGGTGGAGTTCACCCATACCTGAGATGAGGTGTTCACCGGTCTCCTCGTTTATCTCAACCCTTACGGTTGGGTCCTCCTTACCCACCTGTCTGAGCACCTCTATGAGTTTTGGGAGGTCCTTGGTGTTTTTGGCCTCAACTGCAACTGTAACCACAGGTTCGGAGATGTGTTCAAGACCCTCGAAGGCCTTTATCTTCCTGCCGGTGTCGCAGATTGTTTCACCTGCAACTGCATTCTTGGCACCGGTTATGGCCACGATGTTACCTGCCGGGACCTTGTCGGTGTTAACCCTCTCTGGTCCCATGTAGACACCGACCTGCTGGACACGTGCCTTGCTGTGGGAACCCACAAGGAAGACCTCGCTTCCCTTCTCTATTGCTCCGCCGTAGACCCTTCCGGTAGCGACTTCCCCTGCATGTTTGTCTATACTCACATCGGTCACCATAACCGCCAGGGGACCTTCAGGGTCTGTTTTGAGCATGGCCTGTCCCTCTTCACTTTCAAGGTCCCCTGACCATATTATTGGAACCCTGTAGGCCTGGGACTCGGCCGGGCTTGGGAGGTGTTCAACAACCATTCCCAGGAGGACCTGGTGCAGTGGCACCTTCTGGGCCAGTTCCTTCTGGTTGTCCTCTGTGCAGTACTTGTAGATGTCGTTGAAGTTTATGCCTGTCTCCTGCATTATCGGGACGTTTATGGCCCAGTTGTGATAGGCTGAACCGAAGGCAACACTTCCATCCTCAACACGAACCTGCCATTTATCCCTGAACTCCTCAGGGGCCATGTTCTTGATGAGTTTGTTTGCATTAGCTATGATCTTCACGAACCTCTCCTGGAGTTCACTGGCGTCCAGTTTCAGTTCGTTTATGAGCCTGTCAACCTTGTTGATGAATAGGACGGGCCTCACATTTTCCTTGAGGGCCTGCCTTAGCACGGTTTCTGTCTGGGGCATTATGCCCTCAACGGCGCATACGACAACAACTGCACCGTCCACGGCCCTCATGGCCCTTGTAACGTCCCCCCCGAAGTCAACGTGACCTGGTGTGTCGATGAGGTTTATGAGGTATTCATTTCCCTCGTAGGAGTGGACCATTGAGACGTTTGCAGCGTCAATGGTGATACCCCTTGCCTGTTCCTGTTCGTCGAAGTCAAGGAAGCGCTGATCCCCGGCCAGTTCGGCGGAGATCATCCCTGCACCAGCCAGGAGGTTGTCTGAAAGTGTTGTTTTCCCGTGGTCAATGTGGGCCACTATACCGATGTTACGGATGTACTCCGGCTGGTACATGAGCTCCTTAATCTTACTAATCATTTTTGCACGTCTGCTCACTAAAACCACCTGTAAGTTTAATGTGCGGATCTGGCTATCCTTTCTTTCTCTTCCTTCTTCTGTATCGCGAAGCTTCTTGTGTCGTACTCTGCAGCCAGCATTATCTCATTTGCAAGGCACTCCTCTATGGACTTCTTGTTCTTGAATGCTGCCTGCATGGCGCCCCTGGTTATGAATCCGAGTGAGAGGTCCACCCTCCTCTGGGGTGAGATGTCAACTGCGACCTGGTATCCTATACCACCGTACTTGATCCTTGTGGTCTCCTCCCTTGGGGATGTGTTTTCAACTGCCTTAACAAGGATCTGAACAGGGTTCTCCTTGGTCCTCCGGTTTATTATTTCAAAGGCTTCCTGCACTATCTTGTAGGCCTTGTTCTTTTTACCTGAATTCCTCTCTGTCCTCATGACCTTGTTTATGAGCCTCTCAACAATGGAGACCTTTGACTTTGCGAACTGTCTCTTGACGTGTCTTCCCATGGTGTGGGGGACGAGTATGCTGTCAAGGCATATGTACTTGGCGAGGCCCATGTCCTCAACCTTGACCTCGTCCAGTTCCCATTTATCAAAAACTAAACTCATAGGGATTACCTCACAGGTTTTTCTATTTTCCCTTTAACCATTTCCTGCAGGGATACGTTGTTGACCTTTGTCACCTTCCACCTGACACCGGGTATGTCACCCATGGACCTTCCTGAAGGTCCACCTATACCCTCAACAACAACCTCATCGTGTTCATCGATAAAACCAATGGCGCCGTCGCCAGGTGCGAAGGCGGTGATCTGTTTTCCGTTCTTTATTAGCTGGACCCTGACACATTTCCTTATGGCTGAGTTTGGCTGTTTTGCCTCTATACCAACCTTCTCGATCACTATGCCCCTGGCCTGGGGTGCTCCCTCAAGGGGGTCCGCCTTAACGTCGAGGCGCAGTGATCTCCTCTTGTAGTGTGTGTCCTTCCATTTGAACTTCTGCCTCTTGCTTTTAAGTTTCTTTGCTGCGAAAAGTCCTGGCAAATAAGATTCCTCCTGTAAAGATTATTTTATTATAATATTGCTTATGTTATGCTGTCTTCTGGCCAGAAGTCTGGCCCTCTCAATGTTCTGCCCGCCACGTCCAATGGCGATTCTCTTGTTCTTGGGGTCTGTTTCGACTGTGGCTATCTTTTCACCGTTTTCCTTCTGGAGTATCCTGATACTCCTGACCTTGGCGGGTGCCATGAGGTTCTTTATGAACTCCACGGGGTCGTTTGAGTGTTCTATTACTTCAACACCCTTATCAAGGGCCTTCTGAACCTTGGCAACCGTGCTTCCCTTTTTACCTATGGCCAGACCCATATCACCCTTCTTGACAAGGAAGGTTACCCTGCCGTTTTCATCATCCACGATGCAGTCCTTCACCATTGCACCCGTCATGCTCTCAAAGAGTGCAATGTACCTTATCTCATTTGTGGTAAATTTGATAGTCACAGCAACCTACCCCACCATTTCCAGTATTGTTGAATCACCTGGATCCTGGATTAAGAGGGCCCCCACGGTGAATGGTTTACCGCAGACAGAGCCCAGTTCAACACTGGTGCCTTCATGGGTGTACACCGGGATCTCTGATAGCTTCGCATAGTATTCTATGTCCTCCTTGAGGTCCTCTGGAATGTTGCTGGCCATCACCACCAGTTTACCCTTACCCAGTTTGAGGCTCTGAATCGTCCTCTTTGATCCAAGGATAACATTACCAGTATCTACAGCGACTCGTATTCCTCTATCTATGTCCATCTACTGCCTCCTATTTTCTTTCTTTCATCACAACACTAACGGAACCTGTACCCAGGGGTATAGGTTGCCCTATAATAATGTTCTCTATGATACCGGTGAGGTGGTCCACCTCGCCCCTGATACTTGCTCTCAGAAGGTGCTTACCGGTTTCCTCAAAAGAAGCCCTTGCAAGAACACTGGCCTTTTCACCACTGATACCGTGCCTTCCAATGGACTTGACAGAGCCATCAGCAGTCATCATATCTGCAACGAGCATTATGTGCCTTATGTCAACTGTGAGCCCCTGTTCCTCCATGGTCCTCTTTGCTTCGTGTATTATTGCGTTTCTGGCAGCCTCTATGCCCAGAACTGTCTCTATCTCATGTATATCGTTGGTCGTGGTCCGGACCTTATCCACACCCTCTTCTTTAAGAACAGCTCCAAGGTTTGAACCCTCAGTATGGATTACCCATTCATCATCCTCTTTACGGATAACCACCTTTCCTATGTTTTTAACCCCGCTTATCTGGAGTTTCCTCACCTTATCTGCGAGTAACCTGAGCTCCCTTATGGTGGGCTTCGGGGGTTCAAATCTCAGTATGTTGTTATCTATTTCTACTTTCTTAAAAGTTTTTTCCACCTTGGCCAGTATCTCATCATATTCAAGGTGCTTCTCCTGGATCTTCTCCTCATCCAGTTCAGCAACAACTGACATGTCAGCGTACTGGATGCTGAAATTTTTAAGCACATCGTTCAGAGTGCTCTTACCTATCTTGTTGGCCTTCCTTCGCACGAATTCCTCATCGTACCTGAGGTCCCCCTCGAAGTAGATGCTCATGGTTGGCGTGGATATCTTCTTCCGGGCGTCAACGATCTCTATGAGCCTTGGAAGACCCAGTGTAACGTTGAGCTCTGCCACACCTGCATAGTGGAAGGTACGCATTGTCATCTGGGTACCTGGTTCACCCACTGACTGGGCTGCCACCGTCCCAACGGCCTCACCGGCCTCAACCCGGGCCCGGTCATAGGCTCTCCTGACCCTTCTTATGAGCTCATCCAGTTCATCGTCACTGAGTTCATGCTTCTTCATGACCTCAGCTATGTCCTCAATGAGTTTCGGGGGGAACCTGGCCCTCTTCCGTTTGACAAGCTCCTGAACCTTGAGTATCCGCTGGTAGTCATCCTCCACCGCATCCAGGAGTTCATCGTCATCAAGGCCCTGGTTTCTTTCGGCTATTCTGCTGAAGAGCCTCACCATCTCCTGGAGTTCAGGCTCCTTCAGCTTCTCCTCATCGGCAATCCGGGCCACATATTCCACCACGGGATCCGGGAGAAGGATCCCGTTCTTTGAGGAGTAATCCTCTATCTTCCCTATAATGTCCTGCACAGAATCACCTTACCCCTTTGACTTGAGCCTTATCTCCTCTACGAGTTTATCAAGGTCCACTATCTTTCCGTAGTCACTCTTGGCCGGATCAACGCCGTCTTCACCGAAGCGGTTCTGTATTATCACGCCCCTGTTATCAACGACCCTGCCGTTCTCATCGACTGTGAGGTCCTGGAGGGCGTTTACGAGACGCCTCTGCATGTAACCGCTCTGGGCTGTACGGATGGCTGTATCAACGAGACCCTCTCTTCCCCCCATGGCGTGGAAGAAGAATTCTATTGGGTCAAGGCCCTCCTTGTAACTTGAGTGTACGAATCCACGGGATTTTGCCCCGAGTTCTCCCTTCTTGAAGTGTGGGAGTGTCCTGTTATCATATCCTCTGCTGATACGGCCACCCCTGACGGACTGCTGCCCCACACAGGCTGTTATCTGGGTGAGGTTGAGCATTGAACCCCTTGCACCGGTCAGTGCCATTATGACGGCATGGTTTTCGTCCATGTCGAAGTAGCTCTCTGCGATTTCCCCTGACTTGTCCCTTGCTTCACCGAGGACCTGCATTATCTTCATCTCCAGGGTCTCCTCGAGGCTCCTTCCGGGTAGCGGTTCGAGTTCACCGTTCTCGTAGGCCTCAATGAGCTGGTCCACCCGTGCCTCTGCGTTCCGCAGGTGGGCCTCTATTCGCTCACGTGCCTCCTCAGGGATCTCCTCATCGTTGGTACTTGTGGTGAAACCCGCGTGCATTATACCTGCGATGGCGAGTTTGGTTGCTGAGTCAAGGAATTCCCTTGCGGCGTCGGTGCCGTACTCCTTGACGATATGGTCGAGGATCTTACCTGCGAAGGCACCGTAGGCCTTCTCGTCGATGACCCCTGAGATCAGCTGACCGTTTTCTATCACAACGTAGGCGTCGTTTTCACATTCCATTTCAAGGCATTCCTCGCATTTTCTGCAGACCTCGGCCCGGTAGACCATGTTGAGGTCGTCGGGGAGAACCATGCTGAAGATCTCCTTACCGGTCCAGTCACGTCCTCTACTGTCTGGAAGTGGCAGTCCTGCCTTTTTGAGGATCTGGAAGACCTTCTCCTCACTGAAGACCGCACTCTTCCTTGTGAGGAGGTAGGCGCCTGAGATATGGTCATGTATACCACCTATTATGGGCCCACCGAATCTGGGTGATAGTATGTGTTCCTGGACACGCATGAGGGTCTTGGCCTCTGCCCGGGATTCCTCGGTCTGGAACACGTGCATGTTCATCTCGTCACCGTCAAAGTCGGCGTTGTAGGGTGGGCAGACACACAGGTTGAGGCGGAAGGTCTTGTAGGGCAGTACACGGACCTGGTGGGCCATCATGGACATCCTGTGGAGGGATGGCTGACGGTTGAAGAGTACGATGTCACCATCCTTGAGGTGTCTCTCAACTATGTATCCCGGTTTGAGGTTCTCAAGGACGACCTCCTTGGTCTCGTTGTAGATCCTTATCTTGCGTCCGTCGGGTCTTATGACGTAGTTGGCTCCAGGGTGGACGTCTGGCCCGTTTTCTATGTACTCCCTCATACGGTCTATGTTCCATTCTGTGACGTAGACCGGTACCGTGACCTCCCTGGCTATGATTTCAGGGACACCGACCTCGTTTATGCTGATGTTGGGGTCAGGGGAGATGACGGTACGGGCAGAGAAGTTAACCCTCTTACCTGAAAGGTTGCTCCTGAACCTTCCCTCCTTACCCTTGAGCCTCTGGGCCAGGGTCTTGAGGGGTCTTCCTGATCGGTGCCTTGCAGGTGGGACACCTGAGGCCTCGTTATCGAAGTAGGTGGTCACATGGTACTGGAGCAGTTCCCAGAGGTCCTCCACGATCAGCTGGGGAGCCCCTGCCTCCATGTTCTCCTTGAGGCGCTGGTTTATTCTGAGTATATCGACCAGTTTGTGGGTCAGGTCGTCCTCTGACCTTTCACCGGTTTCGAGGGTGATTGAGGGTCTCACCGTGACCGGGGGGACAGGGAGGACTGTCAGAACCATCCATTCTGGCCTTGCAACCTCGGGGTTGACACCGAGGATGAGGGCGTCGTCATCGCTTATCCTCTCAAGACGCTCCCTCACTTCACTGGGTGTGAGCTTGTAATCTCCCTCAACGATTGAGACGGGCTTGTCGAGTTTGATCTCCTCCTGTTCCTCCTCACAGTGGGGGCACTTATCGCGGCGCGCCTCTGCGTATATCTCCTTTATTATTGGTGTGAGGCTTTCCTCCTTCTCCATGGCGTCCAGGATCCTCTGACGGTATTCCTCGATTTCAGTCTCGGTGAGAAGGACCCTCCCACATTTTCTGCAGGTTGAGCGCAGGATCTTGTGTATGGTGTCTGCGAATCCCACGTGTATGACCGGCCTTGCAAGGTTTATGCTTCCGAAGTGGCCCGGGCACTCCCCTCCCTTGGCGCCGCAGGTCCTGCAGCGGAGGCTGGGGTCTATCACACCGAGCCTGGGATCCATGAGTCCGTTCTCTATGGGGTACCCGTCCTCGTCGTAGGTGTCCGGGGTGACGATCTGGGTGACGGACATCTTCCTGATATCCTCGGGGGACATGAGGCCAAAGTTTATCTGGGAAATTTTCTTTAAAATTCCTCTCAAGGTATTCTCTCCTTTTTGTTATTCCCTTAAATCCATTATCATGCCTTATCTTCCAGTATGAGTTTCGGGAAGATACAGAGACTCTTGAGTTCGTCGAGGAGTAATTTGAAGGCGTATGATACTTCCACAGGGAATGATTCTGAGTCCTCACATATAGGACAGTATTTCTTGTCCCTTATCTTGTCATAGACTGCTATCATACCACAGTCTGCACATACGAGTGCCTCATACTTGTCTGATTCATCAAGGAGCCTTTCCTTAAGGGCGAGGGCTGCTCCATGTGCGATAAGGCAGTCTCTTTCCATTTCACCGAATCTGAGACCTCCTTCCCTGGCCCTCCCCTCTGTCGGCTGTCTTGTGAGGACCTGGACCGGACCCCTGGATCTTGCATACACCTTGTCTGTTGTCATGTGGTGCAGTTTCTGGTAGTAGGCCACTCCAATGAATATCTCTGCCTCTATCCTCTCACCGGTTATGCCGTTGTAGAGTGATTCAACACCTGCAGTTTCAAATCCGTTGGCCCTGAGGGCCTCCTTTATGTCATCCTCGTCCTCTCCTGTGAAGGGTGTTCCATCAACCCGGCGGCCCTCCATGCATGCAGCCTTACCTGCGAGCATCTCGAGGACCTGTCCCACAGACATCCTTGATGGTATGGCGTGGGGGTTGACTATGAGGTCGGGCACTATTCCGTCCTCGGTGAAGGGCATGTCCTCCTGGGATACTATGAGGCCGACAACCCCCTTCTGACCGTGTCTTGAGGCGAATTTATCACCTAGCTCGGGCTGCCTCTGTTCTCTGACCCTGATCTTGGCGAGTCTGCTGCCCTCGACGGTTTCTGTAAGGAGAACGGCGTCCACTATACCCTTTTCACCATGCCGCACGGTTACTGATGTTTCCCTTCTTCGCTCTGCCACGGTCCCGAATTCATCTATCTCTTCAAGGAAACGTGGTGGTGATGTTTTACCTATCAGGACGTCACCGGATGAGACCTCTGCCTCAGGGTTTATTATACCGTCCTCATCGAGGTGCCTGTAGTCGCTCTCTGACCTGTAGCCCCTGACACCCTTCTCTGGTATCTCGAAGCGGTCCTCCTGACCACCGGGGTATCTCCTCTCGGCGGCCTCATAGGATCTGAAGAATGATGATCTTGCAAGGCCCCTCTCAAGGGATGCCTTGTTGAGTATGAGGGCGTCCTCCATGTTGTAGCCCTCATAGGACATTACCGCAACAACGAAGTTCTGACCTGATGGTCTTTCATCGTAGCCTGTCACATCTATTATCCTTGTCTTGACTATGGGGACCTGGGGGTGGTGGAGGAGATGTGCACGTGTATCTGTCCTCAAGTCATAGTTTGATGCGTATAGACCCAGGGCCTGCTTGGTCATCCCCGCCTCCATGGTGTTCCTCGGTGATGAGTTGTGGTTTGCAAAGGGGATGATACCTGCGCAGATACCGAGCATCGTGGAGGGATCTATTTCGAGGTGGGTGTGTTCGTCATTGATTTCATCAGGGCTCATGGCTATGTAGGCGTTTTCCTCCTCCTCTGCGTCCAAGTACTCTATTATTCCAGCGGCTATGAGGTCGTCCCATGACATTTCCCCTGTTTCAAGCTTTTCAAGGTGTTCTTCTGTGAGGAGAGGTTCTCCGTCCTCAACTATGATCAGGGGCCTCCTGGCCCTTCCAGGGTCTGTGAATATGTAAATCTCATGGTTTTCAGGGTAATGGGTTATGTTCATTTCAGGGGAGACTTCTCCGGATCTCCTCTTTTTCCGCATCTCCTCAACAAATTCTTCAGGGTTTTCACAGGTTCCTATAAGCTTCCCGTTAATGTAAATTTTGGTTTTACTCACTTAACAGCCTCCCGGTGGAAAATTAGTTCACAACCCCCATTTTAATGACCTCCTCAACCTCACTGGCATCTGAGCCCTCGGATATCTTTGCCAGCAGGGCGAGGTTCTTAACAAGACCACAGTTTGGACCCTCAGGGGTTTCGTTTGGACAGATCTTACCGAACTGTGTGGGGTGAAGGTCCCTTGCCTCGAAGTGGGGCTGGCTTCTGCTGAGGGGTGAAACGACTCTCCTCATGTGGGAGAGTGTACCCATGTAACTTGTCCGGTCCAGCAGCTGGCTCACACCTGCCCTTCCACCAACCCAGTTACCGGTTGCAATGGCGTGCTTGAGGTTCTCTGTCAGCACGTCGGATCTCACAGCCTGTTTTACGGATGGTTCCTTACCCCTGGCAAGGCTCCTCTCGAGCTGGTAGCTCATATCCCTGCTCAGGCTTGTGAAGGCCACCCTGAGGAGGTCCTCCATGAGGTCGCCTGAAACCCTGAGCCTCTTGTTTGTGTAGTGGTCCTTGTCGTGTGGCCTGCGCTCCCCTGATATGACCTGAAGGAGCATCTCGGTCATCTCGGCAAGGTATGTTGCCTTTTCCAGCCTCTTTTCGGGTTCTGTTCCTATGTGGGGCAGGAGGTAACGGTCTATAACGTCTTCAGCCCTTTTTATACGGTAGTCCTCGGTCATCCCCTTGGCGACGCGGTTACCGATGTACTTTATGGCGCTCCTTATGAGGTATTCTCTCCGGTCCTCTTCATCGAGTTCCTTCATCTCCTTTTTATTGAGGTTGAGCCTGTCGAGGGAGACCTGTATATCGTCTGCAGCTATCATCTGGTAGTTGAAGTCGTCTGATATGCTGGTGATGATTTCCTGGTCAGTTGCAAGTCCAAGGGCCCTGAGGAGTATGACGAGCGGGATTTCCCCTGGAACGTAGGGGAAGGATATTCTCAGGAAAACACCGGTCTTCCTTGGCTTACGGTACTCCAGGGATATTCTGGCCCTGAATCCACTCCTTATGGATGTTACTATTGCCCTTGCTCTGTTCTCGTCCTCTTCACCGATTCTTTCAAGGATTATCTTGTTGGGAGCTATCTCCTCCATCGTGACGATGGACCTCTCTGATCCATTAACAATGAAGTAGCCTCCAGGGTCCGCGGGGTCCTCTCCCTTCTCCATCAGTTCCTTCCTGCTGAGGCCATGGAGGTGGCATATCTCCGATTTCAGCATCACCGGCAGCTCACCGATGTATACCTTTTCGAATTCCGTTTCAGGTCCCCCCTCCTTGAGGAGTCTCATCTCCAGGCTCATGTGGGCTGAGTAGGTGAGGTTTCTTAGCCGGGCCTCTGTGGGATATATCTTGCTCTTTGAGCCGTCAGCCTCCTTGATGAAGGGCTTCTCTATGCTCACCTTTCCTGTTTCGACCCGGTATTTTCCCTGTTCCAGTTCAATGGGTTCGCTTGTATCTATTATTTCCTGTATGCGGTTACTTACGAAGTCGTTGTATGAATGGATGTGGTGGTCCACCAGATCGTATTTATCAAAAAACGCGTCTACCAATCCCCATGCACTTTTTTTCATGGACTTCCTCCAAAACAAATTAGATGATGAAATGATCCTGCAGTGTTGATCTTAAAAACTAGTCCTGAACAAGCCTGTAGGTTACGAATTCCTCTGCAGTCGGACTTTTACGGATTATTTTCACTATATCCCCCCTTTTAGCACCTATGGCCTTGGCCACAGGGTCTGTTGTTTTTATTTTTGGAAGCTGTTCTGGATGCGCATCGAGTTCTTTCAGCACCCTCTTTGCTTCAGATTCATTCAAAATCACGTGTTCCGGAACCAGCTGGTGTTTCAAGATCTCCCTCTTCACAATTCAGTCCTCCAGATAAAAAGTCACCGTAAAATTAGATAGCGGGCCCGACGGGAATTGAACCCGCGACCACTTGGTTAAAAGCCAAGCGCTCTGCCAGACTGAGCTACGGGCCCTCAGGAAACGCCCTGGCCGGGAATTGAACCCGAGTCGCGGGCTCGACAGGCCCGCATGATAGCCCCTACACCACCAGGGCAAGTCTCTAGAATGAGAGCATTCCATTGTTCTCTAGTTACCTGCTTATATACTTTTCCATTCCTATATGACATGCATGCTATGAGTTACATTTTTCTAGTATTTAAAGCTTTCACACCATTGGTGGAGTCCCGCCTGCCGGACTTGAACCAGCAACCCTCGGATCTACAGTCCGATGCTCTGCCAATTGAGCTAAGGCGGGTTGATATACATCATTGGACATCATTGGACATGATGCATATTTAAGCTTTGTGGATGGGACCACCCGGATTTGAACCGGGGTCTCAGGCTCCCAAAGCCCAAAGGATCGACCAAGCTACCCTATGGTCCCTTTTTGAAGCCCCGGACGGGAATTGAACCCGCGACCACGAGATTACAAGTCTCGCGCTCCACCAGACTGAGCTACCGAGGCATTTCCAATGTTAGTAACTACTCATTTATATAGTTTGTGGTTATGGGTGCCTGGATTCCTCAAGCACCCTGACTGCGGGAAGCTCCTCACCTGCAAGGAGGCTTATGCTGGCACCGCCTCCACTGCTGATATGGTTTATGCTGTCCTCAAAGCCCATCTTCACTGCTGCAGCAGCAAGGTGACCCCCGCCGATTATTGAGAAACCTTCTGAAGAGGATATTGCATTCAGTATGTCCTCGGTTCCTATGCTGAAATCAGGGTTCTCAAATACGCCTGCCGGTCCATTGGCAAAGAGGGTCCTTGCCTCACGTATCCTCCTGGCGTAGAGCTTTATGGTTTCCATTCCGATATCCTGTATCGGATGGTTGGGTATCTTTTTCACAGGAACATCAACCCTCTTGCCGTCCCTGCATACTGCAACATCAACGGGTACAACTATCCTTTCAGGGAAGCGCTTCTTCAGTTTCTTCGCCACCTTGATGAAGTCACAGTATCCCCTGCTCTTGATGAAGTCCATGTTCACCTTACCGATCTTAACCCCGCATCCCGCCAGGAATATGTTGGCAACAAGGCCCGTTGTCAGTACAAGGTCTGCGCTACCGTTTTCAAGGACGTTCTTCATGACCATGATGGAGTCATCAACCTTCACCCCGCCGAGAACATAGACACAGGGCCTTTCAACATTCTCAAGGGCACCCTGAAGTGTTCGAAGTTCCCTCTCCATCACACGACCCGCAGCTGACGGTACCCTCAGGGCGAAGCCAACAAGGGAGGGCTGGGACCTGTGGGCTGCCGCGAAGGCGTCGTTGATGAAGTAGTCCAGGAGGGGCGCCAGCTTCCTAACAAGGTGTGTCTCCGCCTGTTCCTCAGGGTCTCGCTTGAGCACCTCCTCGGAGTAGAAGCGGACGTTCTCAAGGAGGATTATCTCACCATCACCCAGTCCTGAGATGTTCTCCCTTGCAGCGGATCCGAATATATCCTCAACGTACTTAACGGGCCTCCTGAGTATCCCGGAGAGCGCCCTGGCATGCTGCTCCAGTGTTGTGAAGTCATTCTTCCCGGGTCTGCTCTGGTGGGCCATCACAACTGTCCTGGCACCCCTATCTGAGAGTTCCCTTATGGTCTCTGCATGGAGCCTCATCCTTGTATCATCGAGTATTGTCCCATCATTGGGGTCCACAGGCGAATTTATGTCCACGCGGACAAGGACTGTCTTTCCTGTGACTTCAATGTCATCCATGGTTTTAAATTTAAAGGACACCGGGATCACCATCAAACCTTACTTACAAGATCCAGAAGGGCGTCCCGTGGGCTGTCAGCCAGGATGATGCCTGATGCAAGAAGAACACCCTCGGCCCCCAGGTCAACAGCAGCCTTCATGTCGTCTCCTGTGGATATTCCGGCGCCACAGAGCACACTGACCTCAGGGTTCACCTTCTTCACAGCATCAACACTTCCCGTTATAACCTCAGGTTCGGCCCTTGACACAGGTATTCCGGATCCTATGAGTTCAGGGGGTTCAACCGCCACGAAGTCCGGTCCCAGGGCGGCGGCAGCAGCAGTGGTCATGACGTTGTTCGTGCATACCACGGACATCATCTCAAGTTCCTTCATCCTTGATATCACCCATTCGATGTCTGCAAGTTGCATCCGCTTTTCTGAATGGTTTATGAGGGTTCCTGCTGCACCTGCGTCCCTGGCGCACTCTGCAAGGATGCTCCCTGTGTGTCCACCAGCATCAACGGCGTCAATGTGCTGTGCCAGCACCGGTATTTCTACAGCATCACTCACCCGGTGGAGGTCCATGTGCTGCGGTGCCACAGCCATGTTAACACCGGTCTCATCTGCGACATCCCCGCATATTGATGCAAGTTCGAGGGCTCTCTCACCTGTTGATTCGAGGTATGTTTTAAAATTCAGTATGACAATGGGTGTGTCCTTCAACTCCAAATCCTCCAGCATGATTAATGGGATATCTCATAGTATGGTTGAGGTGTATTATAAAATATGCTGTGACATCCGTGCGGGAGTTGTTGAAGGGGTTCATGAATGAATTTGCCTGTAATATCCAGCGCATCCCCACATAGTGAAGGTGTTAAATGCAGAAAGCTGTTGGATGATGTTAAACCAGTGAAAAATTAAATTGTAAACATTATACTACATGTTGTAGGTCTTCACAACGCGTGTTGCGCGACCGCAGGTTGCAGTATAATGTTTACTACCGTAACGCTTGGTTACCAGTGACGGTTCAAAGCTCGTCCACCTGCCCTCAGAATACACGTGAAGCCATCGGTGTCTTGATGATGATGAGGTGGCACCCTGCACGACCTTCACCTTGTAGCCGTTTGCTGCAAGTTTCCGGGCAGACCAGTCAGAGAGTCCCCAGCAGTCCCCATAGCCTGTCTTCTCAACGCCTTCAGCTGTGTGTGGCCCGCCTGATCTGTGATTAAGGTTCCTGTTAATGTAGGATGCAAGCTTCTCAAGCCCCTCATCGCCCTGGAGATTGTTAAGCTCATCAGAGCTTATAGCCCTGGTGTATGCTTTTCTTGAGGTTGTACTGTAGGTAGCACGGCTCCTGTATTTCTTCTTTGTCTTTGTCTTATAGGCAGCCTTTGTCCGGTACGTGTACTTCTTTTTTGTCTTTGTCCGGTAGGTTTTCTTTACCGTACCCTTGGAAGCATGGACCTTGCTGTATCTCTTGTACTTCTTGTACTTGGATGCTGCATCAACCTTTGGGAGGGATGTGGACTTTGCTGTTATCTTATCGCCACTGGAATCTTGAAATTCCAGCTGTCCTATGGGTATGGTACTCACTGCTACTGCGAGTGCAAGTAGAGCGAGGTAACGCGAGTGTCTCTTAATCTTACCGCCTCCACTGATGGCAGGATCTACCCGCCGACCTTACCATGAACCTTAATCACATCACCACTATATATAAACCTTTGTTTCCGGAATAAGACAAAAAGGCTTATATAATGCTTTTTTCAGCATTCAGAGGATTCTAATCATGAATTGATAATGGCGCCCCAATACTCTGTTAAAAGGTTTTATTTTTTCCAAAGAATGAATATGGGGCCCTAAAAAAATCTGAAAGCCTTTTAAATTAAATCAGCACCTCACGCACACCTAAGCACATTTTAATGAATTCAATTCCATCAGGGGCTTTTAAGAGAGCTTATATGGCAAAACCAGAGATTATAAAGCCATTTAAACACAGACCTTTTAATACTAAGCTTATATTTATTATTAACCCACATTCCTGTCTGTCTGGTGTGGCTGATGTAAGGGGGGCTAACAGGAGGTCATCTAATCGCAGCGGTTCCTGTGTCTGGCATATATATTTGAATAAGAAACATTTCATAGCATCATTCCATCAGAGAACCTGCTGGCATATATTTAAATGGAGCTGCAGAAATCATATCAAGGGCAGAACATCTGAAAAAATGTTAGAGATGGGTTGGCCATGTACCTGGAAGAATCTCAGAGAAAAATGGAGAGGATGGGATACCGCTTCGTGGGAGAGCACGGACATTCAGCGGTTAAAACCTGCCTCTGGACAAAGAAGAGCATAGTCAATGAGGGAGTATGCTACAAGGAAAAATTCTATGGAATCAGGAGCCACAGATGCCTCCAGATGTCTCCAAGTGTGCCATTTTGCCAGCAGAAATGCCTCTTCTGCTGGAGGGACCTCTCATCAACAGGGACAGCATGGGAGGGCCCCCATGATGAACCCGCAGATATAATTGATGGGGCCATAGAGGCACAGAGGAAACTGCTATGTGGATACCTCGGCAATGAAAGGGCAGATAAAATCAAGGTGATGGAGTCACAGGACCCGACAAATGCTGCCATATCACTTGCAGGGGAACCAATGCTCTACCCTGACATGGATGGTCTCCTGAGGGAATTTCACAGGAGAAACTTCACAACATTCCTTGTAACCAATGGCCTGGCACCCATGAACCTTGAAAAACTTTCAGAGGAACCCACACAGCTCTACATATCCCTGGACGCCCCTGACAGGGACACCTATAAGGAACTCTGCAGGCCACAGATACCAGGGGCCTGGGATCTCCTCAACAGCTCACTTGAACTCATGCCATCCTTCAGCTGCAGGAAGGTCCTCAGGATCACCGCAGTAAGGCATATTAACATGAAGGATCCTGAGGGGTTCGCCAGGATGATCGAGAGGGCCAGACCCGACTTTGTTGAGGTAAAGGCCTACATGTACATAGGCTACTCAAGAAGACGCCTTGATATAGAGAACATGCCCCTCTTCTATGAGGTCCATGAATTTGCAGAAGAACTTGCGGCTGCATCCGGGATGGAGATCGTGGATGAATCACGGGAGAGCAGGGTTGTTCTTCTGGCTTAGGGCGCCGGATTCTGGATGACCAGACACCACCCTTAAATAATTCATCCACGATAATTATTAAACAGGTGGTAATTATGAGGCAAATTCTTCCATTAATTCTAATTGCATTCCTTGTGGCCGCCCCTGTATTTGCAGTTTCAGGGTTCTCTGTGACACTTGGGGAGGCCACCAGCAGCAATCCATCATACAAAAGCGCTGTGATGGACTACTTCAAAGCAAAGACAGATAAGGACCTTCAGAGTGCTGATATTAAGATTGTAACAGCATCAGAGGTCAACGAGGTTTCACGGGGCGTCACAGGCCGTGTGTACTCACCATCGCAGATACTGTCCTGTGCAATGGTGGACCTTTCCTACAGTGACGGGATCAAGGTCTCGGTTGATACCAGCAAGATAAGGGTTGTAACACCTGAGATGTATGCAAGCGCCCTCAGGTCCTCAGGGATAGATCGTGGCTACGTAGTAGTGACTTCACCGGTACCTGCGTCAGGGGAGGCTGCACTTGCAGGGGTCCTGAAATCATATGAGATCGCCGTCGGAGAGCAGATACCCGAGGAGGCCAAGAGGGTATCTGTTGAGGAGATATACCTCCAGAGCAGGCTTGTTAACGAAACAAACGCCACAGGGGATAGGGTGGCTGAACTCTTCGATGAGGTCAAAAACAGGACCCAGAGTCAGAACCTCCAGGACCCCGCTGACATACAGCGGGTCGTGGTTGATGTATCACAGCAGATGAACATCAACCTCACAGAGACCCAGGTCCAGCAGGTTGCCGATTCGGTTGCAGCATCCCAGAGGGTCCAGGGAAGCCTCACAGAATTTAAACAGAGGCTGGAGGGTGTTAGCCAGCAGGTTGGAGGATCAGGTATACTGGACCAGATATATGCGTTCCTCCAGAGCATCTACAACTACATCATGGGGATTGCATCCCCATAGATTATTTTTAGAGTGCCGGAGTTCCAGGGGATTCTAGTGGTGGCATACCTTCCAGCCTGGAGTGGTTCATGGGGTCCCCTTATTCAGGGGCATCCTTTTCGGTGACCGGTCTTCACATCAGACCATAATATATATTGAGGATTATTACAATATCTCCTAATCATGTTGATAGCTCAGAATAACCTTCAGTTCATCCTGGAAGTTGCAGTGATAATCCATGTTGGCATAATTCTGCTCTTCAATGTGGTGGCGGCACCCCTCAGTCTTGTGATGTTCCTGGGGACCGTGCTGACAGTCGCACTTGCACTTATATTCTCACTGGATGCAGCTTTTCTTCTGCTACCCTTCCTATCACACCATGAATTCACCCACCCCTTCGGACCCTTCGCGGTTTTATTCTGGGTTACAATGGTTGCATCCTCAAACCTCCTCACCGAGGCAGGTATAGGATCAGCATCCGTTAAGAAACTTTCACTTCTACTCTTCTTTGTAATAGCCATCTCCGGGGGGCTGATGCACAGGTCATTCCTGGTGCTCTGGCTCCTGGGATGGGCCTTCGGTTATCTCCTCATGTCAAAGAGTTTCAGGAGGAGCACAAAGATAACCAAAAAATCGGTCCTATCATTCATCCTCGCCGGTGCTGGAGCTTTCGCCCTCATGGAGTTCCTCTCGAAGGTCCTCAATAAGAGCGTTCTGAGTCCAATGCTGAGGATCACAAGGCTTGAGGAGAACACGGTTCCAAGCCTTTCACTGGTCCTTAAAAATACGACCTTCTGGGGACATGTGCAGGGTTCCTGTTACTGGAAATCAGCCTGCCTGGGGGGCGCCGATGGATATATCACCCTCCCCATCACCATGATCCAGAACCTGGGGCTTCCATACCACATATTCTACGGGGTTCTGGTGGTTAAGAAGGACTACATCGACTACATGCTACCCGGGATCTTTGCGGTGGCCTTTGACGCGGGCTTCTTTGGGCTGCTCTTCCTCCTCTTCTGGGTTATGATAGTCACCTTCTGTGGGCTCAGTGTTCTCAGGAGGTATCAGGAGCAGAGACTCAACGGTAGCAGGATGTACCTTGGCCGGGAGGCCCTCCTTATAGGGTCCCTTGCAGCATTCCTGTCACAGAGCCTGATGGGCCTCTTCATATTCAACAGGTCATTTAACTCATCAGCCCTTCTCACATACATAATAATATCCGCCCTGGTGATGGCCCACACCGTCACCATCAAGAGGACAATCTCCTGATACTGGTGTGCATTAACCCGACGTTTCAGGGTTTGTTATAAGGAAACAGAAAAAGGGAAGCTGGCTGGAGGTTTTTTCTATTTCCAGAAAAAAGAGAAGGGGAGCTGGAGGTTTAGAGGTTTTTTGCTATCTCAACGGCCTTCTCAGCAGCCCTCTCAAGGGACGTCTCAAAGGGGATTCCTGCCTCCCGCAGGATCCTCTGACCCTCCTCCTCATTGGTTCCGGTAAGGCGTATCACAAGGGGCACGTCTCTTCTGGCATCCCTCAGGGCGTTCACAACACCCCTGGCAACATCATCGGCCCTGGTTATACCGCCAAGGACGTTGAGGAATACAACCCGGACTGAGGGATGGGATATGACGAGGTCAAGGGCCCTCCTTATGACGTCCTCTGAGGCACCGCCACCGATGTCGAGGAATGTGGCGGGTTCCCCGTTCAGTTTTATGAGGTCCATTGCGGTGAGGGTTAACCCGGCACCGTTACCTATAACCGCAATATCTCCGTCGAGCTTCACAAAGGCAAACTCCTCGGGTTCATACTCCTCCATTTCCATAAATTCCCTGTGGCGGTAAATGGAGTCGTCATCCACCTCAAGCTTTGCGTCTGCTGCGATGACACTGTCCCCTGAGATGACCAGGGGGTTTATCTCTGCAAGCCTGGCATCGTACTTCCTGAAGAGCTGATATAACTTCCAGATCACTCCACCGACAGAGGGTATCAGTTCACTTTCAAGACCCATCTTCCTTGCAATCTCCCTGGCCTCATAGGGAAGAAACTCATCGAGGGGGTTGATGTGGTAGCGCACGATCTTTTCGGGGGATCTGGCTGCCAGTTCCTCTATATCAACCCCTCCCTCGGCACTGGCCATTATGAGGGGCATCTTCGCTGTCCGGTCAATGACAGCACTCACGTAGAGCTCCCGGTCTATGGGTATCTTCTCCTCTATGAGGACCTTCTCAACGGTTTCACCACGGACCTCTGAGGAAAGGAGGTCCCCGGTAACTTCAGCGACACCTGAGGGGGATGCGAACCTTATACCACCGGCCTTTCCCCTTCCACCTGTAAGGACCTGGGATTTAACTGCAACATCACACCCCAGTTCCGCAGCTATCCTTTCAGCTTCTTCAGGGGTCTCTGCAACACCTCCACGGGGGGTGCTTATACCCTCAGCCCGGAATATCTCCTTGGCGCTGTACTCATAGAACTTCATCTGCTTCCCTCCATTATAAGTTCGCGACCGGCCTGGAATGCCATGAGGTTCTTCTCCTCTGTACCTGGGGGTACGCTGTCCTTTATGGCCTCCTCAGCGGCCCTGACACTCACAATCCCTGTTGCCTCGGTGAGGGCCCCGATCATGACCATGTTGGCCACTATGGTTATGCCAACCCTTTCCTCGGCTGTTCTTGTTGCGGGGGCCCTGAAATATTTAACCTCCCGCGCCCTGATGAAATCCTCTATTTCAGCCTCAACAACCATATCAGGGTCAACTATGAGGGCCCCTCCCCTTTTGAGGTCGTCCATGTATGTCAGGAGGGCCTGATGGGACATTGCAACGAGTATATCCGGGCTCTGAACCTTGGGGTAGTCTATCTCATGGTCACTTATCACGACCTCCGCCCTTGAAGCCCCTCCCCGGGCCTCAGGGCCATAGGACTGGGTCTGAACAGCGTATAGACCATCATAGAGACTTGCAGCCTTACCAAGGACTATGCCTGCAAGTATAACTCCCTGTCCACCGAATCCAGCTATTCTGATTTCCTTTCTCACTTCAATCATCCCGGTAAGCTGATCTGATCATATCAAGGGCCCTGCCTGACTTCTCATCAACCATACTGCAGATCTTTTCGCAGAGTTCAGGCTGTGGCCTGTTTGCAAATTCTCCAACTATGATTTTACCCTCAACTTCATCTGGTTCCATCTTAAGGGCCTTCCTCCTGTTAAGGCTGTTCTCCTTCATGAACCTCATCATCTCCACCGGGGAGCGCATCCTGTTTTTCCTCCCGAAGTAGGTGGGGCACTGGGATATGGCCTCTATGAATGAGAAACCCCTGTTCTTCAGCCCCTTCTTTATGGAGTTTGCAAGCTGGAGGGGATGTGCGGTGGTCCATCGGGCCACATAACTTGCCCCGGCAGCGGTTACAAGCTCTGCAAGGTCAAATGGATCCTCAAGAGCTCCATATGGTGCGGTACTCCCATAGCTACCCTCCGGGAAAGTTGGGCTTATCTGACCGCCTGTCATCCCATATATGCTGTTGTTGATACAGATCACCGTCATGTCGATGTTCCGCCTGGCACCATGGATGAGGTGATTACCTCCTATGGCTGCGGCGTCACCATCCCCTGTGAATACAACCACGTCAAGTGAGGGGTTCCCTAGCTTGAGACCGGTTGCAAAGGATATGGGCCTTCCATGGGTTGTGTGGAGTGAGTCACAGTTAACGTAACCTGGAATCCTTGAGGAGCAGCCTATACCTGAAACCATTGCAATGTTATCAAAGTCAATGCCGGCCATCTCCATGCCCTTGAAGAAACTGTTGAGGACTATTCCATTACCACATCCTGCACAGAATATGTGTGGAAGCCTCTCCCTTCTGAGATACCTGAGGTAAGGGTTTTCTCTTTTTTCCATCTAAACACTCCTATCTGTTCATCTTCAAGATCATGTTGAGGATCTCCTCTGGCCTGTGGATCTCCCCACCAATCTTCGGGAGGAGTTCAACCTCAGCCATTCCAGCGGCAACACGCTGGACCTCATAGAACATCTGGCCGAGGTTCATTTCAACCACAAGCAGCTTCCCGGACCTCTCTGCGGCAGCCCTCACTTCGGTTTCAGGGAAGGGCCACGGTGTGTTGATCTTCAGGTACCCTGCCCTGACACCATCCTCCCGGGCCATCTTGACGGCCGTCGCAACTGAACGTGAGGGGGCTCCGTAGGAGATAACAGTTATATAGGCATCCTCTGTCAGTTCCTCCTGGACATCGCTTATCCTGTCCCTGTGCCTGAGTATCTTGTCACAGAGCCTCTTAACCAGCCTGTGGTGTCCCTCGGGGTTTGATGCGTCAGGGTAACCCCCCTCATCGTGTGTCAGTCCAGTTACGGGTATCCTGTAGCCATCACCAAAGGCCGGCATCTCAGGGACACCATCCTCAGGGGCACTGAAGGGAAGGAACTCCTCCGGGGGAACTGAGGGACCTCTCCTTTTTCTGATCTTCACACGGTCGGGGATGGTTATCTTCTCCCTCATGTGGCCCACTATTTCATCGCCCATGACCATCACCGGGACCCTGTATTCCTCTGCAAGGTTGAAGGCGCGGACCGTGAAATCGAAGCACTCCTGCACCGATGATGGGGAGAGTGCTATGATCTCGTAGTCCCCGTGGGAGCCCCACCTGGCCTGCATCATATCGCTCTGGGAGGCCATTGTGGGCTGTCCTGTGGAGGGGGAACCCCTCTGTACATTCACGATTACTAGGGGTGTTTCTGTCATGGCGGCGTATCCCACGTGCTCCTGCATGAGGGAAAAACCGGGTCCTGATGTGGCGGTCATCCCCCTGACACCACTCCAGACAGCACCTATAACAGCCCCCAGGGCCCCTATCTCATCCTCCATCTGCACAAAAACACCACCCTCCCGGGGGAGGAGGAGGGCCATTTCCTCTGCTATCTCGGTTGATGGTGTGATGGGGTAACCCGCGAAGAACCTGCACCCTGCCTTGATGGCTCCGCGTGCGCAGGCATCGTTTCCCTGGATAAAATACTCCTCAGTCATCTTCATACACCACTATCGCCTGATCTGGACACAGGAGCATGCAGAGCTTGCATCCCGTGCATTTTTCCAGATTTTCCGGGACTGGCTCATGCACACCCTTCCTGTTGAGTTCCTCTGATCTAACATAGGCCCCTTCGGGGCAGAACTCTCTGCATATGTCACATCCCTTACAGAGATCTGAATCTATCTTTATCATGGTCATCTTCCATCGTGGTTCTTATCTTAGCTTTGCCTTCAGAATTTAAATAATTAATCAAGAATAATATTATTCAGAACTCAGATTATAATAAATTATCAGGGTGTTCCCTTCACCAGAGGTTTTCAGCAAAATGCCCTGTCAGTCCCGGGGTAAAGATGTGTATATTCCGGTTTTCAGGTTTTCCGGGGCCTATGTAAATCAGATACCTGAGATTCTCCATTTCATGGTTTACTCAGTCTTCTATGTACATCAGAGGATACCTGAGTTCCTCCAGGTACTCCATGCGGACGGTTACCCTTTCTGAACCATGCTCCACGGTCAACCTCACACTCAGCATGTCCCCGGTGAGGGAGACGTAACCGAATTCCCCCGCGGTTTTTCTGATCATCTCCCTGTCTATATGGACCTCAACGTCCATGATGGCTGGCTGAAGTTTTATGGATTCACTGATGGCACTCTCAAGTCCATCGGCTGTCTCGAGGCTGACAGGCGTCCCGGTGAACTGGTGGAAGAGGGCCCCCATACTTATGCCACCCTCGAATATGGCCCTCTCACGGTCTGACAGGTTTGAAAAGTACTTCTCTCCAGGTTCATTCATATCAAACACCACCAAAATCTTCAGTTTCACTCATTCCATTAAAAGCTTTTCTCCAGGGTACTGTCAATCACTTAAACTTCACTCTTTATTCAAATGCCGAGGATGTTATTGAATTCCATTAACTTATCAGAGATGAATTCTGGAGGTATCGGGAACAGGTATCCCAGCACAAGGAATACAGTCAGTCCGATGACCGCTGCAAGGAGAAACCTCCTATCCTCCTCAACAGGATAGAATCGTGTAACCAGAAGTCCAGCAGAGAGGAAACCCAGGATTATTGGAATCGAGTAGTAGCTCTTCGGGTTATCGACCCTGACATTCCTCTGGTAGGGTCTTATACCCTCCAGGTGGCACTCAACTATCAGCCGCTCCCTGGTGGACCCCAGGGGGTGGCAGGTTATGAGGAAAAGCTTCGCACCCTGATTCACCGGCATCTGGTAGGAGGCCGGCACAATGAATGACCTGTTAACACGGTATTCAGCAAATCCTACGCCCGGCCAGTTCAGGTATACACTGTCCCCTGCCCTGAGTTTATCCAGGTGAAGGAAGGGGGAACCATAGAGGGTCCTGTGCCCGAAGAGTATAACCGTCCGGTTTCCGGGAGGGTAGGACATGGGTTCATGGTACACCCCGTAGAAGACTGACCTGTTGTTGATGGTCTCTGTGAGGTTTATGGAGGGTACTTCAATGACAGGGGCCCTTACATCAGGACGGTGTACTGTTACCTGGGATGAATAAAAACTCACCTCAATGAGGGCGTAGAGGGATACTATGAACATGCCTGCGATTATCAGAAGAGTTGATGCTCTCATGTCCCTGAAAATAAAAAAATGGTTGGTGGATCAGCGCATGATCCTTGTGTATGCAACTGCGGCTGCTGTCACCAGCACACCGATCACCAGGGGCCCGTAGGGCGCACCGGTCTTAGCCCCTGAAGTGGATGCTGCTGATGTTCCAGTGGCTCCATAGAGGGTGCCTGGAGGGTAGTATCCGCTGCCCCTTGAGCCGTTACCACTGACCTTGGCTGGCCATTCGTAGGTATAGACGAACCTCTGTGATGTCTCGGGCTCCATTGTGACATCCCAGGCAGCCACCTGTGTGCTCACAAAGAGGTCATCATCCACGAAGGCCTTTGGACTGCTGTATATGAGCTTGGAGTTTGCAGGGGCTATTGGGGCCCTCACGATTCCAGAGACGGATTCCTCATCCAGGTTTATCAGTGTGAATCCGAAGGTCCCCTTCCAGTACTTGAGGTCAAGTGAGGGGTTCAGCACCTCTATCTCATTTGGCATGAACCATGAAGCCATGAGGCCTGGCTCGTTTATGAGGGGCCAGTAGTTGCTGTCATCAGATTCAACGTTAACGATGTAGCTGGGTATCTCCCCCATGTCACCTGTGGCCTGAAGGCCGAAGGACACGGTCTTTGTCTCTCCAGGCTTAATCTTCCATCCATAGTCCCCTCCAAGTTCAGGGCTCCTTGATTTAACCATCTTAAGCGCTGCAGGATCTGTCCACTGAATCAGCCATTTTATGGTGCTGTTCTCAGTCAGACTTCCCTGGTATACATGCCCTATCTTGAAGTACTGAACATTGTTATCATTGTTCTTTATCTTAACGGTGATAACAGCTGTGAGATCCTTCAACCTGAAACTTGTTGCTTCCGGCTTCTCCTTGACCCAGGTCTCCTTTGCAGCGGAGCCTGTATCTGAAACTCCCAGGACAGAAATAATAAATATTGCCATTATAGCCGTATACACCAATTTTTTCATAAGCATCCCCACATAAAATATTAAATAAGAAATTAATTAATTTTTTGTTTTGGTTAACCGTATATTCTCTGCAGCTCCTGTATCATCCACTGGGGCGCGTTCTGTGTTGGTACTGTAAGGATTATGCTGTTCATGTTCTGTATCAGGAACAGGACATCTTCCCTTGGGACCTCCAGTATGATGAGGTAGTTGGTGTCCAGCTCACCCAGATTTGATGATCTTTCGTAATCTGAGAGTCTTATACCGTAATTCTGGAGTATGGCGTTGATCTCTGCCTCATTGAGTCCTCCTGATGCTGCAGCCCTCAGCAGCTGCTCAACATCAGTTGATGATGCCCTCTCATTTTCGCTCTGTGAGGTTATACTGTTCAGTGTAAGTCTCTGAGTGTTAAGTATTCGCGCATCAACGGCTCCACTGTCCTTTGACCGGAGAATTGCAAGTACGGTGGCGCCACTTATACGGGGTGTTGATGTCGCTGCTGATGTGTTGTTGCCGGTCGCATTCTGGTTGAGGTAGACGTCCACCATATCCCCCACACTTATAAGCCCACCGGCGGCCTGCAGTCTTGTTATCATGATGGGCACGGCAACTGTATCCGGGGTCTGGATCTGTGTGTTGGCAAGCACGGTTGCATCCGCCTGGCTCACGAATTTCTTGGCATCATCAACCTTCATTATCACACGTTTCTCCTGGTTGTTATCGGTGTAGTTCACCATGACCCTGCCTACCCGGTCCTTCTTGATGTTAATCTGCTGGTTCTGGTAGGTGCGCCAGGACTGTGTGGCTGGCCCCACAACATCAACTGCAAGGGCTTCCTCCGGCGTCACCGCGGCGTCTATCTGGGCAAGTATGGCCTGTTTCTGGGGATCCGTTGCAAGGGGACCCTTGAAGAGGGCGTCGACCTCGGCGATCTTTGTGGCCTTGGCATTCTGGAGGGTCTCCTGGTATGGCTGGTAGACCAGGAAGTAGTACCCTGCCCCTGCAAGCACAAGGATGATAAGGCCGAATACAAGGGCACCTATTATGGTTCTCTGTTCCTCCTCAGGGATTCTCCTCCCTATACCACCCGAGGGACCCTCTGGCTTCTTGGGTGGTGGTGTGAGCCTTGGCCTTGGCTTTTCACTGCCTAAACGCGGCTTTGGTTTTTCCCCACCTTTAAGTGGCTTCCGGTTTTCTGAATTCTCAGGAGGTTTAAGTCTTGGGCGGGGTTTGGGCATGGGGCGGGGTTTTTTCTTATCAGAACCACTCCCACCACTGAATTTGCCCACAAGTCCCTTCAGTTTACCCCCAATGTCAGAATCGCCTTTATCGTTGTTTTTACGGAGGTCAGGAGGATTATTCTTTTTATCCCTATCATTACCCTTAATCTTGTCCAGCATTCAGATCACATCTCTTTTAGGTAGTATGGGCACTGCAATATAGGTCAAAGTAGCGATGAAAAGTATTATCGCCACGGGACCTGCTACAACACTGGCGGCCTGGAGGATTTCTACGGCTGCAACCGAGATTATGGTCGCGATTATCAGTATGAGGGCTGTAGAGGCCCCCATACCATCCACCCGCGGATATTCTATGCTGCTTATCATCAGAACTGAAACTGCAATCATTATGAAGGCAGCACTCAGTTCGCTATAAAATCCCGTGAGATAGAATGATGATATTGTAACAGCCGCCACGGGTATTGGCAGACCCGTGAAGTTCTTCCCACCCCCTGTGAGAACATTGAACCTTGAAAGTCTCAGTATACCACATAATACTATTAAGGGACCCACTAATATATTAATATATCGAAAATCAACGGCCGCTGAATAGATGAGAATTGCTGGGGCAACACCAAAGGAGATCACATCCGAAAGGGAATCCATGTTTTTGCCGAATCCATGGATATCAATTCTTCCTGTTTTTCGCGCAACCCACCCGTCAAGGGAATCAAATAATACTGCAAGAAGCATAAGTATGCATGCGGCGTTAAGGGAACCGTCAATGGATAGCAGGATGGACAGATAACCAGAAGATGCATTTAACATTGATAAAAGATCTGGAAGAGCTATAAATGAGGTTATTTTTTTATCGTTCATCAACCGCCACCTGTTTTACTTATAATCTGGTGTAGTCATCATTCACTGCACATTAACCCTTTTTTTGCCTGGATTGAACCTTGCCACCACTGTCTCCCCGGCCATGGGTCTTGAACCGGTTTTCACAAGCACCTCACAGTTCTCAGGCAGTACCAGGTCAACCCTGGAGCCGAATCTTATCATACCTATACGGTCGCCCCTCTCCACATATTCGCCTTCTTTAACGTACTGAACGATTCTCCTTGCAACGAAGCCCGCTATCTGGATAACACCAACGTTCCCATAATCTGTTTTTATTACAATTAAGTTTTTTTCGTTTTCAGTGAGTACCCTTGAACGGGCCACCTGGAATCTCCCATCAACATGCTCGGTGTATATCACCTTCCCGGAGACAGGGGCCCTGTTAACATGGACATCGAAGGGTGACATGAAGGTACTTATGAGGATACCACCACTCCCATCAGGGAATATCCTGTCAATGAGGGGGTAGTCTGATCCCACCCGTTCTATCCTGTCTATCTTACCTGAAAGGCGCCTTCCATCTGCAGGGGCAATGATGAGGTCCTCATCAGAGGGGGGGATCCTGTCAGGGTCCCGGAAGAACTGCATCATGAAGGCTATAACCGTGAACATGAGTATGCCTATGGCATGGTAACCAAATAGCAGAGGAATTGTGGCCACACTCACGAGGAAGCTGGCCCTCTTTGGCAACACCCTTTACAAACAAATAACTCACCTGTTCCCATTACCGGTAATATGATCTGATAGGTTTCTTCTCACATGGAGTTCACGGTGACATGAACATTTCACATGGAGTTCACAGCGATATGAACACCATATGATGAACCTCAGAATGTGATATGCCGGTGAAAGATATATATACTCATGTACTGAAGATTAAATGTAATCCAAGTTAAAAGAGTAGCTTCCCTTCTGATGGGGGAACTTCATTTCTACAAGTTCCTTCTGGTAGATGTGATGGTGATGATAGAGAGTAAGATAAAGGTTCTCAGAAAGGCGGCACAGGTCTCAACGGCCCAGAGTTCAGATAGACTGTGGTGTGTAATTGCAGGTAATGAGGACATGGTTAACTCTGTGGCCTATGAGGCAATATCATCCCGGGACCTTGTAAGGATAATCTTCAGGGAACACGTTACCATCAGAGACTCCTTTTTAAGGAAGAGGTTCGACCTCATCATGCTTTATGGTGACAGCAACAAGATAAGGGACCTTTCACTTATCTGTAAGGACAAGGGAGGGGCCTACATTAAGATAGCCCCCTACTATGTTGAGAACGAACCCAACCTTGTACTCCTTGTTGCGCCGGAGAACTATATGAAGAAATTTGCAGGGGAGGCTGAAAAGAATGATGTGGGCTTCTCATTCGTACTTGAAGATAAAACCAGCGGTTTCATAGAAACAGATGTTTATCTCACAGAGAAGCTTCCATCAGTAATAAGGAACATCATAGACCCCCTCTTCAAGGTTACAGACGTTGTTCTTGTAACACTTCTCATCTCTGTCCATGAAAGGGAGGACGTTGAGAGGATAGCTGAAATAGCATCCCGTAACAACATATTTGCAGTTGACTTTAAAGACATATTCGAGGAGGAGTGAAATGTTTTCATTTGGAAAGAAATCTGAAGAAAAACCTGAAAAGAAGAGTGCCATCACCAACACACTCGGGATAGACCTGGGTACCCTCAACACAGTTGTTGCCAAGCCGGCAGGAGATAAATTTGATATCTACAAGATCCCATCAGTGGTGGCTGTGAAGAAGGATGACCCATCATATGTTCTTGCAGTGGGTGAAGAGGCAAAGATGATGCTCGGAAGGACTCCTGAGGATATAATTGCAGTGAGACCCCTCAGGAAGGGTGTTATTGAGAGCGTGGCCCAGGCAGAAGCCCTCCTGGTCTATGCAATGGAGATGGGTGCCGGTGACTCTGATTCCATAGACAGGATAGTTATAGGCATACCCGGGGACGCATCGGAGGTTGAGAGGAACGCTGTTGAGGAGATAGGGAGGAAGGCCGGCGCCAACTATGTCCTGGTCATAAGTGAGGGTCTTGCAGCGGCCATAGGGGCAGGTCTTCCAATAGCCGAGGCATCAGGTACCATGGTAATTGACATCGGCGCCGGTTCAAGTGACATCGTGGTGATATCCCTGGGTGGAATAACCGATATCCAGACCATCAGAGTTGGTGGAGACGACATAGACAGCAACATAGTTGAACTCGTTAAGGAGAAATTCAATGTTGAGATAGGTATCCATGAAGCAGAAAAGGCAAAGATAGAGGTCGGGATGGTCAAATGTGATGAGGACCTTGAAAACCTCAAAACCGTGGTCATAGGAAAATGCATGGAAACCAACAAACCCAAAAAGGTCGAAATCGATTCAGAGATGGTTGCAGAGGCAGCGGAGCCAGTGGTGAATGGTATTGTTAAATCCATCGCAGAGGTCCTTGAGAGACTCTCACCGGAACTCATATCCGGGGTTTACAACAAGACAGTTGTTGTTGGTGGAACCTCACAGCTGAGGGGTTTGAAGGAGAGGATCTATGATGAGGTGGGCATCCCTGTTGAGATATCAGATGACCCCATGACAGTGGTGGCCAAGGGAGCCGCAATAGTTGCTGCAGAGCCAAGGGCCCTTGAACCAGAGGTAAGGCTCAAGGCCATGAAATAATCATTCTTTTTTTGATTTGAAGGGGCCTCCAGCAGATGAAGGTTCTTGGTATTGATGAGGCCGGGAGGGGACCGGTGATAGGCCCCCTGGTTGTGGCGGGTGTGATGATCCCTGAGAGGAAGTTCTCCATACTCCGCAAGATGGGTGTGAAGGACTCCAAGAAGCTCACACCCGAGAGGAGACGGTTCCTTGCAAGGAAGATAAGAAGAATCGCCAGGGTATTCACGGTTAAGATCTCGGCCTCTGACATTGACAGAATGCGTGAAAGGGGCTTCAACCTGAATGAGATAGAGAAGATAGCCATAAAGAGGATAATACCAGAGGCCCAGCCAGACCGTGTGATCATTGACTCGGTGGATGTTAAGCCAGAGAGGCTTGAGGAGGAGATCAGGTCACACTTCGGGGAAATTGAGGTCACTGCAGAGCACGGTGCAGATACAAGGTACTACCCTGTGGCCGCAGCATCCATAATAGCCAAGGTTGAAAGGGACCTTGAAATAGAGAGCATACAGAAGAAGAACAGGAAACTCGGGGATATTGGGTCCGGTTACCCCTCTGACCCACGTACCCGGGAATTTCTTGAATCATTCACCTATGATGAACTGCCAGACTTTGTCAGGAGGTCATGGGCAACCGTTCAGAAGAAGAAGCAGTGAATTAATGGAACACTAAAGATTTTGGTGACCTCAGCATTTCATGGCGATTAAGATCATGGTGTTCCTTTAACTGTGATTGAGACCATGATACTCTTTAACCGTGTAGCCGGATTAAAACCACTATTCTTAAATACCCATTGATTTTTAAATATCCACCAGGTGAGGCAGAAAAATGTTTCTCGATCCAGTTATCAACTTCTTTGGCACGGTACTTGAGATGTTCCGCAGCGGTGGTGTTATCACCTACCTCATAGCAGCAATCGGAATCTATGGATTCATCACAGCACTTGAGAAGATACACTACCTGAGGAAAATTTCACGTGTAAGTACGCCCCAGATAATAGGGGCCGTCAATGAGTCCATGGAGAAGGGAGGGGCCCTGGAGGCCCTCAGAGAGATAGGTCAGTACCAGAACCCGGTATCAAAGATAATATCAGAGGCCCTCAAGATAGGGTACCGGAACCGTTCAGAGGTGGAGGACGCCATGGAGCGAGTGTTCATCGTGGAGATGAGTAACATGACCCGGGGCCTCGGCACCCTGAGGACCATCATAGAGGTGGCCCCGATGCTGGGTCTGATAGGGACTGTTATAGGGATCTGGTACACCTTCAGGGCCCTTGGGGTTAACGCTGACCCTGCTGCAATGGCTGAGGGGATCTATGTGGCCCTGATAACAACCATCCTTGGACTTGCCGTCGCCATCATCCTGATGCCACTCTACTCCTACATAACAGGAAGAATCGATGATGAGATTGACAAGATTGAACTCATAAAGAAGATGACCAACTGGGGCTACGCCGTTATGAGGATAAGTGTTGAGGGGAATGTGGACGACGTTGTGAAGGCACTCATGGAATCTGATGGTGTGGTGAGTGTCCGGGTTGTTGATGAACCCGACGCCAACGTGGTTGTGGCGTTCAAGCCAAGCATGCTTGAGAAGAGCATAAACAATATTATAATTGAAAGGTGCGGTAAGAGTGCCGAGATCATTGAGAGTAAACTGAGACAGTGATAGGATGGCTCTTGACACAGAAAGGTACAGGAACAAGATCCACGGTAAGCCCAGATTCAACATGGTCCCATTCATTGATATACTCTTCACGATACTGATCTTCCTTGTTGTGACAGCAACATTCTCTGGAGGCGGAACTGGAGAGGCCTCTGGAAAACCTGAGATAAGTGAAAACACAGGACCCTCAGAGTACTACCTCATCCCGGTGGCAGGCCTCCGGAGGGTCACCGTGAACGGCATTGACATGTCCGACCGCATAAGGAACGGTGCGGTGGCTGTTCACACAAGGGTCATAGATGAGGGTGAAATAATAATAAGGCCAAAGGAGGGGGCCATAATCATAACCACACCTCCGGACCTTCCAGTAGAAAGGGCTGTGAGGACTCCCTCATAGTCATTCACTGAGGAACCTCATAATTGCCAGGAACTTACCCATGGTCCCTGTGGAATCTCATAAGAACCTTCATAGGAATCCGCATAAAAAAGTTTGAAGTGGTGGTTTTTTGTATCTTGGAAGAATACTTGCAGTCGGAAGAAACAGTAATGGGTCCTTTGTAGCATACAGGGTTTCAAGCAGATCATTCCCCAACAGGACGACGAGCATCCAGGAGGAGAGGGTGGCAGTTGTCCCGGTGGAGGGACATGAAAGGGATGTCTTCAGGAACCCGTACATAGCATATAACTGCATCAGGATAGTTGGTGACACTGCGGTTGTATCCAACGGGTCCCATACAGACACCATCGCAGATAAGGTGGCCCTCGGCATGAACCTCAGGGACGCCATCGGCCTTTCACTCCTTGCAATGGACTATGAGAAGGATGAACTCAACACCCCCCGAATAGCAGCGGCCATCAACGGCTCAGAAGCCTTCATAGGTATAGTGACTGCAGACGGGCTGATGGTCAGCAGGGTCCCGGAGGAGACACCAGTGTACATCTCCACCTATGAGCAGACAGAGCCAGCAGCCACAGAATTCAAGGCAGGAAGTCCGGAGGAGGCAGCGGAGTTCATACTTAAAGGGGGCGAATTTGCAGCCTTCACACACCCGGTCACAGCAGCAGCCGCATTCAACGATGGTGAGGGCTGGAATCTGGCGACAAGAGAAATGTAAAGGTGCTTGGATGGGAATAAGTCTAATCGGAGTCGAGGGCATGCCCCTCGTAGGGGCTGGTGATGACATTGCATACCTCATCATCAGTGCCCTCAATGAAGGGGGAGAGGACCTCCTTGATGGTGACATAATCGTGATCGCCGAAACCATCGTTTCTAAGGCAGAGGGCAACATAATATCCCTTGAAGAAATTAAACCATCCCCAGAGGCTCTGGATATCGCAGAAAGGACTGGTAAGGATCCTTCGCTAGTTGAGGCGATCCTTGGGGAGTCCAGTGAAATAATAAGGGTTGGCCATGACTTCATAGTCTCCGAAACCCGCCACGGTTTTGTATGTGCAAATGCAGGTATCGACGAGTCCAACGTTGACGATGGCCTGGCAACACCCCTCCCCCGTGACCCCGATGGAAGTGCAGAGAAGATACTGCGGACGTTGCAGGAGGCCACCGGAAGGGAACTTGCCGTTATAATATCGGACACCCAGGGAAGGCCCTTCAGGGAGGGGGCCGTGGGTGTTGCTGTGGGTGTTGCCGGTCTTTCACCCATCTGGGACCGTAAGGGTGAGAGGGACCTCTATGGGAGGAGTCTTGAGACCACCAGGGTTGCAGTCGCAGATGAACTTGCAGCTGCAGCATCCCTGGTAATGGGCCAGGCAGATGAGGGAGTACCCGCCGTCATTATCAGGGGTTACCCCTGGGGACACCTCAGATCAGATGGGGGCGTGAAACCACTCTTAAGACCAAGGGAACTGGACGTATTCAGGGGCTAATCAATGTTAGCCAGGTTAATATGAATATCCTGTGTGGAGGCAATCAATGATAACCGTTCTATCAGGGGGTACAGGAACACCCAAGCTCCTGCAGGGGCTCGTCAGGGTAGTTGATCCTGAAGAGATAACAGTTATAGTGAACACAGTTGAGAACGGTTACCTTTCAGGAGTCTATGTGGCTCCCGATGTTGACACGGTTCTCTACACCCTTGCAGGTATCATCAACGAGGAGACCTGGTACGGTGTGGAGGGCGATACCTTCATCACCCATGAGACCCTCAGGGAACTTGGATGCCCTGAACTCCTCAGAATAGGGGACAGGGATCGGGCATTTAAGATACAGAAGACCCTTCTCCTCGGGGAGATGCCCCTTCACCGGGCTGTTGAGATACAGTCCAGGGCACTGGGCGTTGAATCCAGGGTTCTGCCCATGAGTAATGAGGATTCCGACATAGTAATAGTCACCGATGAGGGGGATATGGAGTTCCATGAATTCCTTGTTGAGAGGAGATCCGAGCCTGGGGTCCTTGATGTGAGATTCAGCCGGGTTAAACCCGCCCCCGGCGTACTTGATGCCATTGAATCAGCAGACATGGTTATACTGGGGCCATCAAATCCAGTCACATCCATAGGGCCCATCATAAATATGGAGGGGGTCACTGATTCCCTGAGAAAGGTGAATGTATCTGCTGTATCTCCCTTTACCGGCGGGAGGCCCTTCAGTGGTCCAGCCGGGAAATTCATGGAGGCGAAGGGCTATGATGCCTCAAGTCTTGGGGTTGCAGAGATCTACGCAGATTTTCTTGACAGACTGGTAATCGATGAAACCGATTCTGATCTCAAGGGGGAAATAGAAAAACTAATAAAAGAGGTGACAATAACAAAGACCAACATGGAAAACATAGGGGATAAAATAATGTTGGCCAGAATACTTTTGGGTGAAATATTATGATACAGATGACCTTAATTCAAATAGACAATTATGGGCCATGGACAGTCACACCAACCCCCCGTAATGAGGCGGATCTCCAGATAATGCAGGCAGAGCTCTACGCTGATCTTCAGCGCCAGTTTGCTGCCCGCCAGGGACTGGTGTTCTTCACAAGATTCGATAACATGCTTGCAGTCACCAATGGAATGGACCTTGAGGACCACCGCAGGATACAGAAATCCATAGGCAACAGGTACCCAATAACCGTGAGCATGGGTGTGGGCGCTGCTGAGACACCCTACGATGCTCAGAGGAACGCTTCAAGGGCTCTTCAGAGCCATGGAGGCGCCCAGTCAGAGGAGAGGAAGGAGGTACTTGCCATAGACGGCCTTGTGGATGAGGGCTACGTGCAGATAGCTCACATCGATATCAATGGCATCACAGAGACGATGACCGACATTGTACCTGCCTATGACACATCCTTCATCGTGAACAGGGTTCAGCATTTTCTGATGAAGAAGCTGATAAAGGAGGGCGCCCTCCTCTTCTTCATAGGCGGAGATAACTTCATGTCCCCCTGCAATGGTCTTGAACCTCAGGGGCTCCTGAGGATAATCAATGAGATAGATGATGAGATAAACGTGGCCCTTAAGGCGGGTATAGGAAAGGCCCCGACAGCCGAGAAGGCGGCCAACCTGGCTGACCTTGCCCTTGAGGAAATAAGGGGCGGCTTCACCTATGACCTTGTCCATGTGATGAAGGAATAGTATCTAATCAGATTGATTCTCCATAAAAAATCAGGGTTGCTGATAGCATAAGGGTCCTGGCCCCCATGGCAGGAATAAGTGACGCGGAATTCTGCCTGAAACTTATCCCCTATGGATTCGACATGGTCACCCTTGGAGGCTACAATGCGGATAGAGAGACCTCCAGGGCCGGCAGGCTCATAGCTCAGAGGGGCAGACCTGAATTTGATTTTGACTGTTCTGAACTGAGATCAATCATCAATCATGAGGCCTCAAGGATAAAGGAGAGGTTCGATGTAATGGTCTCAGTGAACATCAGAGCCCTTGAACCTGAAAGAATAGTGGAAATCTCCTCCATTGAGTCTGTTGACGTTGTTGAGATCAATGCACACTGCAGACAGCCGGAGATAACAGAAATAGGGGCAGGCCAGTCAATGCTCATGGATCCTGAATTCCTGGAGGACTTCACAGCGGAGGTTACAGGGAAGGCGAGATCTGAGGTTTCAGTCAAGATACGTGGAAACGTACCTGGAGCTGACACCGTCGGGGTGGCAGGGGTCCTGGCTGACCTGGGGGTCGACTACATCCACCTCGATGCAATGAAACCCGGGGAGGACAGGGCTGACCTGGAACTCGTATCCCTTGTTTCAGAGGTGAAGGGGGACTCCATCCTCATAGGTAACAATTCTGTGAGGGACATTGAATCCGCGAGGGCAATGCTTGCAGCAGGGGCTGATGCTGTGTCGGTTGCAAGGGCGGCAATATCCGGCAGACTCGGTTTCAACCTCAGGGAACTGAAATTTAATTCAGACTAAAAATTTAGGAAAATTTTAATAGTCGCTTCATCAAAAGAATATACAGATTCATGTTTACTGACAATGTTGATTCTGGTAACTGAGGGTGAGGACATGTCTTTCATAAAACTGGAAAATGTCACAAAGAAGTTTAAGGGTGTTGAGGTTCTAAGGGATATCAGTGTTGAAATCGATGAGGGCAAGGTTCTGGGTATACTCGGAAGGAGTGGAGCCGGAAAATCAGTTCTCATCAACATGCTCCGTGGTATGAAGGAGTACCGACCAGACAGCGGTCGGGTGATCTACAACGTCGCCATATGTCCTGAATGCCTTCGTGTGGAGCCACCATCCTTTGATGGCAGGAACTGCTCCTGCGGATCAAGCTTTGCACTGGAGGAGGTCGATTTCTGGAACTGTGACAAGAAGATATTCGCCGCTGTGAGGAGAAGGATAGCCATCATGCTGCAGAGGACCTTCGCCCTTTATGAGGATGACACCGTAATCGATAACGTCATAAAGTCAATGCCCGAGCTTGAATATGAGGCAGCCCTCTACCGGGCCCTGGAGCTCCTTGAGATGACTCAGATGGGCCACAGGATAACCCACATTGCAAGGGACCTGAGTGGTGGTGAAAAACAGAGGGTCGTACTCGCAAGACAGCTTGCAAAGGAACCCATGCTCTTCCTGGCAGATGAACCAACAGGTACACTGGACCCCCAGACAGCGGAACTCATACACGACGCACTCCTTGAGGGTGTCAAGGACAAGGGCATCACAATGATCATAACCTCCCACTGGCCAGAGGTCATGAGCGACCTCTCAGACTACGCCATATGGATCGAGAAGGGCGAAATTGTTGAGGAGGGAGACCCGGACACAGTGGTGGCCAGGTTCATGGAACAGGTACCCGCCCCTGAAAAGGCCAAGGAATTCGAGCAGGAAAACCCCATAATAAAGATGGTTGATGTCAAGAAACACTACTACTCCATTGACAGGGGTGTTGTTAAGGCAGTTGATGGGGTTGACCTCACGGTCTATGAGGGCGAGATCTTTGGTGTTGTTGGCCTAAGCGGTGCCGGGAAGACAACCCTATCCAGGATAATAATAGGTATCACAGAGCCCAGCAGCGGGAAGGTCTGTGTGAGGCTCGGTGATGAATGGATTGACATGACCGAGAAGGGACCCCTCGGCCGTGGCCGTGTAACACCCTACCTTGGAATACTGCACCAGGAGTACAGCCTCTACCCCCACAGGGATGTTCTGGGCAACCTCACAGAGGCCATAAGCCTGGAGCTGCCCGATGAATTCGCAAAGATGAGGGCTGTATACGTCCTGAAGACGGTTGGCTTCGACGATAAATACGCCGAGAGCATCCTGAACAAATATCCGGATGAACTTTCAGGTGGTGAGAGGCACAGGGTCGCCCTTGCCCAGGTCCTCATCAAGGAGCCACGCATAATAATACTTGACGAGCCGACAGGTACAATGGACCCCATAACCAGGGTGCAGGTCACAGATTCAATCCTCAAGGCAAGGGAGGAACTGAATCAGACATTCCTCATAATATCCCATGACATGGACTTTGTACTGGATGTATGTGACAGGGCATCCCTCATGAGGGGCGGCAGGATTCTAAAGACAGGTGACCCCGAGTCAATCGTCGGTGACCTCACACCCGATGAGAAGAGTAAGATGTTCAGGGAGTAAATAGACCCCTCTTAATCAGGGGAACCACAATTTATTTATTTATTAAACTGTAATTAAAGCCATTAAAGTATCTGTTAACCATGATGTTTTATTAATAGTAAATATAGTTAATAAAGGAGGACTTTGTTTGGTATGGAGCGATGCACCATCCCATGTTTGCAGGGGTGGTGATAAGAGGGCACTCACCTTCTGCTGCCCACCGGTTAAACCCTGCCCCATAATGATAGCCCTCGAGGAGGCAGGGCTCACACCCCAGGATTACATTGAAATCAAGGAGTCATTTGCAAAGAGAACAAGGCTCGGGGAGGGCCAGGGGACATGCTTCGGATCCCTGGTATGGTGCTGCAAGCCATCAAAACCATGCCCCCTGAGGGACATGGCAATGAAGAGGATAAACATGAGCACCGAGGAGTACATGGAACTCAAGAAGAAACTCTCCGAGGAACTTGTCGGCACATCAGAACCTGACACAGAGAGCGTGAAGGCCCTGGCAGATGCCTTCGACGTAACTCCCGAGGAGGCCAGGGAGGCCCTTGAGGATGCGGGCAACGACCTCAGGACGGCAATGAAGATACTGAGAATGAAGTCCCTCTGACGGATGATATGATGTCCCTCACACCCATCTACATAGACATGGATGGTAGAAGGGTCCTCATCGTTGGCTCCGGTACGGTGGGGAGGAGGAGGGCTGAAAGATTCCTTAAAGCAGGAGCAGAGGTCGCGGTTATCGGCACATCAGAAATTGAGGGAACCATTCCTGCCAGGGAGGACGACCTTGAGTACTGGGTGGAGTGGGCCGACCTCATAGTGGCAGCAAGTCCTGACGGAGACCTGAATGAAAGGGTGACTGAACTTGCAGGCGGTAAACTGATAAACAGGGCAGATGATCCCTCAAGGGGTAACGTCGTGGTCCCGGCCACCTTCAACATTGGAGAGGTTTCAGTATCGATCTTCACGGGGACAAAGAGCCCCCTCATGGCAAGGTATCTGAGGGAGAGGATCCAGGAGGCCATCAGCCCCCAGGACCTCCTCATGATCGAGGTCCAGGACAGGGCAAGGAGGATTCTAATGGGTGAGGCCGGTGATCACAGGAAGAGGCGCAGGATACTCTATGAAATTTCAGAGGACCCCGGGGTGAGGGAGATGATTGAAGGGGGAGACCTTGATGGGGCAGTTGAAAGGGCTGAAATCATAATCAGGGAACGGCTGGGGTGTTGCAGGTGATTCTCAACATAAGGCTGGACCACAAGACATCCGATGTGAAGACCATGGAGTCCTCACATGAGAGGATGGAGGCCATTGTGGCTGAACTTGAGTCCAGTGGAACTGTGATGGAGAAGGTCCCAATAAGGACCTGCAACCGCATCGAATACTACCTTTCAGTCCAGGAGATACCCCCGGGCTTTGAGTTCGATGGATTCACGGTTGAAGGGGATGAGGATGCCCTCAGACATATCCTGAGACTCGCATCCGGTCTTGAATCCATGATAATAGGGGAGGACCAGATACTCGGCCAGATAAAGGCTGCAAGGGTTCAGGCCCTGCGTGAAGGGACCTGCGGCCCGGTCCTGGACATGGTGTTCACCAAGGCAGTCCATGTGGGGCAGACCGTCAGGAGGAAGACCCAGATAAACAGGGGCTCTGTTTCCATAGGGTCAGCAGCGGTTGACCTTGCAGAATCCATACACGGAGATCTGAAGTGCAGGAAGGTCCTTGCCATAGGGGCAGGTAAGATGGGGACCCTCGTTGCAAGGGCACTTGCAGAGAAGCACCTCAGCGCCATAATGGTGGCCAACAGGACCTATGAGAGGGCCTACCAGCTGGCATGTGAACTCGGTGGAGATGCTATACACTTTGACAGGCTCAACAGGGCCCTCAGGGACGCAGACGTTGTTATCAGTGCCACAGGCTCACCCCACTACATTCTGACCCGTGAACGTGTCAGGGACGCAATACCTCCGGAGAGGAGATCCGCTGTGGTCATGGTGGACATAGCCAACCCACGTGACATAGAGGAGTCGGTAAGAGAACTTGGCATCAGACTCTTCACAATCGATGATCTGAGGGGAGTGGCGGAAGAGAACCGGAGAAGGAGGGAGGCAGAGGCGAGGGAGGCTGAAAGAATTGTTGAAGGTGAACTTAAGCTCCTCCTGAGGTCCCTCAAACACATGGAGGTTGAACCCCTCCTTGCAGAGGTGAGGGGCAATATGGAGTCACTCCGCAGGCGCGAGGCAGAAAGGGCCCTCAATAAGATCATGAACTCCTCTGACCCTGAGGGGGTTATTGAGGCCCTCAGCAGGTCCATCGTGGATAAGATATTCCATGATATAGCCATCAGCATCCGGCAGGCGGCTGAGAGGGGCGATGAGGAATTTCTGAGCATGTGCGCAAAGCTCTTTAACTGCAAAGATCTAAAATGAGGAACTCTTAAGAAGATTATTCTTTCTGTGCGGTGTAAGCCCGTTAAAGCTATTCTTTTTCTGTAAGTGAAAAAGCTAGTAGATAATTGCTTAACGGCTATTTCTCTGTAAAAGGCTATCTCTGTAAATAAAAAAGTTTCAGGCAAACATGTGTTTGGGTTCGCCTGAGACCTTACGCTCCTTAAGGGCGTACTCTATGTGTTCGGCTCTAACAGATTCGCTGTCCTCTGCTATGGCCCGGTGGAGGGCTGTCTTAAGAACCCTGTCCTTTATATCCCTTCCTGACATTTCCCTGGTGAGCTTGACAAGTTTGTCAACAGGGAAATCCACCTTGAGGGGCATGGTTTCAATGTACTTCTCAAGCATCAGTTTTCTCTCCTCATCATCAGGCAGCTTGAACTCAATTTCCTCCTCAAAACGGCTCCTTATGGCCTTATCAAGCAGTTCAGGGTTGTTGGTGGCTCCTATTGTTACAACACCCCAGTTCTGGTTTATACCATCCATCTCTGTGAGGAGGGCGTTGACGACCTCTGAGACGTCTCCACGGAGGGACTGGTATCTCCTGTCAAGGCCAATGGCATCCATTTCATCTATGAATATGACTGAGGGGGCTGTCTTTGATGCGAGTTCATAGAGTTCATGTATCTGCCTTGCGCCATCACCAACATGTTCCCCTATGAGGCTCGTGGCCTTTATGAGGTAGAGGGGGACCTTCAGTTCATTTGCAAGGGACTTTGCAAGCATCGTCTTACCTGTCCCCGGGCTTCCATGGAAGAGAACGTTCCTGGGGGCCCAGTCCCTGAAGCGGTCCGGATCTTCAAGGTACTTCATGATTATCCTGCACTTTATCTTGGCGTCCTCCTGCCCAATAACGTCATCCATGGTGATGCTGCTCCTGACCTCATGGAATTCCTCCCGATCATTCTCCAGGAGTATTATTGAGGTGTTCCTGGTTATCTTTGAACCGTCAGGATGGGCCCTTATTATCTTGAAGGCATAGTCAGGGAGCAGCTTCTGGTCAAAGAGGTATGAACCCTCAGCTGCCCTGAAACCCTCCCACTGGTCCCTGGCGTATATCTCAAAGAGCTCCTTGTTAACAGCGTCTATCCTCGGAGCCTCCATGAGGTTGCATACAAAGGGGTATCCAACTGGCTGCAGCACAACAAGTTTAGCCTCCCTTTCAGGGTCTGATGCCTGCACTGGAAACTTTTTATCGGATACCTGGGGGTCATAGATTATATTGTTGAATTTCACCACATCACCTGTTCTTCAGAAACAAATTCTGATACTGTGATATATCTCAGAAACAAGGTCATCATAGATAAATTGTGCAGTTGTCTGTATAAACCTTTAGGTCAGATGATTCAAGTTAGTTACCATCATTTCCTGGAGGTATTCCTTATCTCTCGAGGTATTCCTTGATGATGCCCTTTATTTTCCTGGCATCAGTGTCCTTCATCGGTGTCTCAGAGATTATGGTGGCATCCCACCCACCATCCACAAGAACCTCTATGAGGGGCTCTATGGGAGGCCCGTAGCCCTCAGAGAGGCTGTGATGCTTCCTCTCCCCGGCGTCGGTGTACTCTATCCCTGTGAAGTGGCAGTGTAGGTGATGGGATCCGAGCCTGGACTCGATTCTCTCAAGTATCCCCCTGTAACTGGAGGCATCCCTTATGCATCCACCGCCCCTTGCATGTATGTGTGCAAAGTCTATGGTGGGCATGACCTCATCGAATTCCTCTGAAAGCTTTATTATCTCATCAAGGCTTCCAACCTGTGACCTCTTACCGGTTGTCTCAGGTGCAAGGGTGAATTCCCTGATACCTGCACCATGCAGGCGCTCGATGAGTTCATCCAGGGCTTTGATGCAGAGTCCAAGGGCCCCTGATCTCCCATGCTCGCCATAGAATCCGGGGTGGAATACGATCCTGTAGGCTCCCATCAGTTCCGCTGCAACGGCACAGTCAAATAGGCGTTCAATGGATTTTTCAACGGTTTCCTTCCTGGCCGATGAGAGGTTTATGTAGTATGGTCCGTGCATCGAGACAAGGATGTCATTCTTCCTGGAGTTCTCTCCGATCCTGATGGCGTTCTCTTTCTTTAACCTGAGGCCATAGGTTGCCTGGTACTCGTAGGCGTCCAGTCCCATGGCTCTGATCTTGCTGAAGACATTGACGGTGCTTCCACGGTAACCAACAGGGTTACCAGCCGGACCAACCCTTATCAAAAATAACACCACTATAAAAAAGAGGGGGAGATTTAGAGGATGCCCATGGCCCTGTTGGTCTTCATGATGGACTTCATGTTGTCCTCCTCGAGCTCCAGGAGTGCCCTTATGGCATCCACACTCTCGGGCACAGCATCTGACTCCTGGTGGACGGCCTGCATATAGAAGAGTTCCCCGTCAACAACGTTTATTGACTCCTCCCATACAGGTATCTCGAAGAGGTCGTTCCTTGACCTTCCAAGTTCCTTGGCGTACTCCATTATCTCAGCCGTTGATGCGAGACCCTCAGAGGCCCTGACAAGCATGACCCTCGTGGTCTCATCGAGCCGGGCCTTTATCTCATCGGCCTCAACGGGATCCTCAAGTTCAACCATTATGTTGTGCTGGTGCATCAGTGTTGTTGGGACCAGGAGGGCCACCGTGTGGATGTTAACGCCCTTCATGACGGTCTTGAGGTCGGGGCCGTGGTGTGATGGCACGGTTGGAGGGTTAGGTACTATGGCGTTTATCGGTCCCTTTTTGACCTGTACGGGGTCGGCACCCCTCCTCACCATAACAGCCCTCACCTTCTTTATGCCGCAGAGGTCATCGATGGGTTTGAGGGTTCTGCAGAGTCCTGTTGTGTTGCATGAAACCACACGGGTATAGTCGGCTCCAAGGGATTCATCGTAGTTTGCAAATGAGTTGAAGGATAATCCTATGGCGTCGTGTTTTTCACCGCCCTGGAATATGGCCTTTATGCCCTTCTCCCTGTACATTTCAAGGTTCTTTGCACCTATACCCTCAGGTGTTGCATCAACCACTATATCTGCTTCCTCCAGCATATCCTCCACGGTACCGCTCACAGGTATGCCGGCTTCGCCGAAGAGCTTCTCACGTTCAGGGATGCTGACGTAGAGGTCGTATCCCTTCTCGATTGCAACCCTCGCCTCAAAATCAGGTTTTGTTTTGCTGACACCAGCGACCTTCATGTCGTCCTGGGCAGCTACAGCATCAGCAACTCTCTTTCCTATTGTCCCATACCCGTTAATGGCTACAGATATCATTTAAAAAAACCTCCTATCCCCTGAAAAACGCTGTTCCCAGGGAAACCTCTTTGAGTTTAAATTCCTAACCTGATACTATTTTTAATGGATTATTTTATATACTTATCTAAAAGTGCGGTGAATGGCGGATCCGGGATCAGGGGTTCCCGTGATAATCTTTAATGCTTCTCATGGGCTTCTGAGGGAAAAGGATACCTCTAAGGACCCGGGATTTAAAGGAAATAGGGGGTGCAGCTTCATCCACAGAGAAACCGCAGTTATTGTTCAGCTGGTTAGCAGCGATCAGTAGCAATCAGTTTTCTTGAAAAAAAAGATTATGTGTCTAAAATAAAAGCTGGTTAGCAGCGATCAGTTTTTTCTTGAAAAAAAGATTGTGTCTAAAAAATAAAAATTTAAGATGCTTCAGCTACTGGTTCTCCACAGCCTCGAGTTTCTCTGGCAGATAGGTATCTACAACATACTCAAGACCATACTTTGAGAAGGACTGCTGTTCTGCCTTCTTACCGATGGTGAGCATCTTCTTGATTTCTGTCTTCCAGAAATCACCCCTGTATCTGGGGTCTTGGAGGAGCTCCTTGAGCCTTACAACATCGACATCCTTGAGAGGATCAGTTGGAAGGTCATAGTTTATTATGTCACTTGCAGTCACACCCAGGAACTTTGCATCCGGGGTTGCAAGCTGATGGTTCACATGGGCGAGTTTTGCACTGCCTGAGATTATGACCATGGCGATATGGAATCCCCATGGGTCTCCGTCGTTGCAGATGTAAACCGGGAGGTTGAGTTCCTCGTTGACCCTCTTGATGAACCTCCTTGTTGCCCTTGCAGCCTGACCCTTCAGTCCGACTATGAGGGCATCAAACTTCTTGTAGGCCTTCTCCTGAACGAGACGGTGGAACATACCCATTGTCTCAACTGCAATGACACGTTCAACGTCATGGTCCACAAATTCAACCTCATCGATGGTTGGGGATATGTTGTAGCCTGATTTACCTGATCGGAGGGCGTCTATTTCAATATCACCCTCACGGACAGTCAGGGCCCCGTAGACGGACGCTCCGTCCTCCTCTGGCATGAGGCCCAGTTCCTCCCTGGTCATGCCCAGGGTGACCTCAAGGTCCTCACCAACGATGTTGGACTCCTGCTGGTCTGCAAAGTCCACCTCCCAACCCTCTGAGATGTAGTAGAGTTCCCTGAGGGTGGCTGTTTTCTCCCTCGCCACGAGGTCCTTGCAGAAGTTGGCTGTGTAGAGCATCTGCCCTATCTTCTTGATCTGCTTAACGTTACCCATTGAACGTGTACCGTATCGGTCTCCGAGGACGTAGTGCCTCTTATCTTCATCATAGATTATGTTGGATGTGCCCCTTGATGGAACCTTTATCCTGGGGATTCTCCCCTGGGTCACATCATCGAGTATAACGTCTCCAAGACTTTTGAGTTTGTTAATGGCTATTTCCCTTCTATTCATTCAGTGATTCCCCCCAGAATTTCAAGTTTTGCCCTTCTTGTAACTGTGTCGAGCAGTTCTCTGTAATCGGGTTCTTCCCGCTCAGCCAGGAGAGCGGCCTGTTTTATGATCACAGGCACGTAGCTCTCAAAGATCTTCGCCCTCTGCGCCTCCTCCTTGGCTGCCTTCTTCTTCCTGAGGTACTTGTGGAGCTTCCTTGCAACTATCATGGTGGCCTGCCTGATCTCCCCGAGTATCTCGGGTTCAGGTGACACACTCTGCTTACCCGTTGACAGGTAGGGGACGTTGGTTGACACCACATTGACGAATATGCTTATGGGTGCATTTTCAAGGTCCCTTATGCCGTAACGCTTCCAGTCGAGGCTCTTAACACCCTCTGTTATGGCACAGCTTCCGGCGTCGAAGGTGAGGGGTACCCTGTTGGCGAACCTCATTATCTCAGCCTTTCTCTGGTCACCGACCAGTCTGCCGGAGTTTCCACCGTAGGCGATACCTGCCTCAACTATGAAGGCTATACCCCCACGGTAGGTTTTTGGCTTCCTTGTTACCGTTGCTGTGAACTCTGGCTGGAGTATCTCCTTCATACCCTTATCAATCTGCTCCTCTCCGATGGGTATGAGGCCGGAGGTCGGGGGTGACATGAATTTCATCTTCTTGAAGGCCTCAACTATCTGCTCGGCCTCCTCCCACTTCATGTCCTTCGGTCTTTTGTTGAGGTCTATCCCTGTCAGTTCCTCCAGTTCCTTGATCTTCATGGAGGACATCCTTGAGAGGTTGCTTTTCAGCATGCTCCCGAACCGCCTTTTATCGGTGTGCTTTGCCATGAATATAAGGTCATCGGCGGTGACACCCCATGGGTGGGGGAGGACCTCCTTTGGCATTGGGGGTATGACGTCGGATGCCCTGTTGAAGACGTAACGGTTTCCGGTTGGGTCATTGAATACTATCCTGGCATGGGGGTTGGCTATCATTGTCCTCCTTATGTACTCGTAGGCTCCCTGTTCTGAGAGTGAGTAGGAGACGTCCTTGAAGTGGAGTTCTATGCAGACACCGGTACCATCGACTTCGACTTCCTCCTTTTCGAGTATGAGGCCCTGGTTCTTTTTAACATCCATCTTGAGGGTCATTTTGACCCCCTTGAGTTCCCCGTTTTCCATTGTACCTGAGATGACCTTCACGGGTTTACCTGTGGTCATCTGTGATAGCAGCACACAGCCACTGCATCCGAGTCCCTGCTGTCCCCTGGACTGGATGTTCCTGAACTTTGACCCTGCGAACATGGTACAGAAGACCTTTGGGATGTACTTTTCAGGTATACCCGGGCCGTTGTCCTGGTGTCTCAGGATGTAATGGTCCTTCCCGATTCTCTTGAGATCTATTTTGATCTCAGGGAGTATACCTGCCTCTTCGGCAGCGTCAAAGCTGTTGGTTATGAGTTCATGGAACACTATTGTAAGTGACCTTATTTTCCCGGTAAAACCAAGCATCTGCTTGTTTTTTCTGAAGAATTCTGATGGAGTGAGTTCCTGGAATCCTTCATCAAAGAGATCCAAAGCTTGCCTCGCCAAAAATTCGCCTCCTTTAAAAATTTTTCATGGGATTAATACATGGGGACTGCCATGTTCATATGGATATATGTGTAATTCATGCCATATAAACTTATACCCTATATGTAACTATTACAGAAGATGCATTTTGAGGGGGTACCTTTAGAATAATTGAAGTTAGCACCCATGAAAAGTAGGTTTGTGATGGAGTTTACATTAATTTAGCGCCTTCCTGAAACTCCTTCATTTTCAGTTCCTGCTTCTTCTTTTCGAGAAATGCGTACACAGATTTGTGTCTTGCACCATTAAGTATCATTTCAATGGCTTCCCTGGCAACAGCGAGTTTCTCAAATTCTCCTATGAGTGAAACCGTCTTGCCGTAAACAGATATGTCCACGCCGGTCATATCATGGATTATACGCCTTGTTATACCTTCACGGCCGATGACACGGCCCTTCTGCCTTGCAATGGCCTTCTTGGATTTACCAACATAGTCGGTTATCTTGATGACCTCAAGGGCGACATCGTCATCAAGGAGCCTCAGGGCAACCTCAGGGTTGAAACCCCTCCCTATGGCCCTGACAATGTGCCTGGCCTTCCATGGTGAGAGGGGGTCCTCCAGTTCATCCTGTGGTATGAGAGTAACTGCACCGGTTTCGCTGTCAATTTCCAGTTCAGTCTGGGTCAGGCGCTCTATCTTTGCCTTAACCGCACCGTTTTTGCCTATTAAAACTCCGACCCTCTCACGGGGTATTTTAATGTATTCCTCGGCTGGCATTTCATTCACCTCGATGAAATAAATGGTTTATGGATTATGCTGTTTTTTGGCCATATTTTTTGATTTTCATGGGTTTGCCGATTATCAGGGACTTCCTGGCCTATGGATCTGCTGTTTATTCCCTGTAGAGACCCCTAACATCATACTGGTTTTTTTCTACAGTATATATGTTTTCCCGGTTCTTCATGTTCACTTTCCGGTTATCCTCTCCCGGATATAATCTGCACTTACAGAAACTCCTATCCTTCTGAAGTCACGTATTATGTTCTCTATGTCCCTTTCAAGGAGTTCGCCGGCAAGGGGATGGTCAAGCACCATTGCCTGGGATACATCTATTATCACGGGTTCACCGCAATGGTTGAGTATGTTGAAGAATGATAGATCCCCATGGACAAGCCGGGCTCCCTTATAGAGGCGGTGCATGTATTCAATTATTGTCTCAAGGGCTTCCTCAGGGTCCTCTGGTGGGGCGTCCCGCATGGTGGGCGCCGGAACACCATCCTTCCCAATGAATTCCATTATGAGCACATTGTCCCTTGCAGTGACCGGTTCCGGTACACGGACCCCTGCCTCAAGTGCCCTCTTAAGGTTCCGGAATTCCTTGTTAACCCAGGCCTGGACCAGCTGGCGCCTGTTTGTTGTCCTGACCTTGAATCTGGGGTCCCCCTGGATGTAGTACTGCATCTTCTTGAAGTCGGATGTGGCCACCCGGTAGATCTTGACTGCAACGAAGTCGTCGGTGTCTGTGATGCCCTTGAAGACATTGGCCTCCTTCCCGGTACTCACAGCACCATTGAGAACAGCAAGGTAACCTGAATTCGCCAGCTTGTAGAGGGTTTTGAGGGTCAGCTCATCAAAGACCTCGCTACCGACCCGCCGGTCCTCAACACCCTTCAATCTTTTAACAGCCTCCATCCGGCCGAGGTCGGAATCAACCCTGTTCACTGCCCTGGATTTAAGGGCCCTGATCTCGGGGGCCTTCCCGGTTTCTTCGGGGTCCATTAAAATCAACTTTACAGTTTAAGGTAACCCTTCCTTTCGAGCCAGTTTGACTCTGTACGTGTGTATCTCCAGACGATATCAGCCTTCTCTTCGCTCTGGAACTCCCAGGGCTTAACGAGGACCACGTCCCCTTCACGTATCCATATCCTCTTTTTCATCTTCCCGGGGATACGGCCGAGCCTTATATGGCCATCGGCACACCTCACCTTCAGTTTTCCGTGGCCCATTATCTGTTCAACAACTCCCGGTATCTCACCCCTCCTGGGGGTCCTAACACGCCTGACTTCCTGTGTCTGATGTCCTCTACTCAAATACTCTCCTCCTGATTTTTTCGTTGGTTAACTTTGATTTTAATGGAATTTAATATCCAGCAATCAAAGAAATAGACATTATAATTTATTACCCGTGCAGATATAAATAAATTGCTCAGGAGACTAGATTCGCGGTGATTTGATGGGTGTTGAATTTCTTGAGATAATCGATCTGGATGATGCCAGGAGAATAACAGGGGAACTGTTCAGTGAACTCTACAGCCAGGGCACTGAAAGTGTTGATATACTGGATGCTGATGGAAGGGTGCTTGCTGATGACATCGAAAGTCCGGTGGACCTCCCACCATTTGACAGGGCTTCCAGGGATGGCTATGCTGTGAGGGCCGCGGACACCTTCGGGGCAGATGAGGAGAACCCTGCCACCCTGAGGTGCATCGAGACCGTTGAGGCGGGGTCTGTACCGTCCCTTGAGGTTGCTGAGGGTTTGTGTACCAGGATAAGCACCGGGGCCCCTGTGCCTGAGGGTGCAGACGCAGTGGTCATGGTGGAGTACACCTGGGAGGAGGTGGACCGGGTTTACATTCAGAGACCTGCCTACCCGTCCCAGCACATAGCTGCAAGGGGATCCGATATCAGGGCGGGAAACGTCCTCCTCAGGACTGGAACAGTACTTTCACCCGATAAAATAGCAGCCCTCTCAGCTGCAGGGATAACCCGCGTCAATGTGATTTCAAAACCATCTGTATGTGTTATATCCACGGGTAATGAACTCATTGAGCCATCAGGACAGCTAGAGCCAGGTAAAATATTTGATTCAAATTCCGCGGGCCTTTCATCCGCCCTGAAGGAGGCTGGCTGCTCTGTTAAACATGGAGGGATAGTGCGGGATGACTATGGAGAGCTCAGGGATGCCATCCTCAGGGGCCTTGAGGAGGCTGATATGGTAATAACATCCGGGGGGACATCTGCAGGGGCCGGTGACATACTCTCGGAGGTCCTGGATGAACTGGGCAGGGTGGTTATTCATGGTATCTCAATAAAGCCTGGTAAACCCACTATAGTCGGGGTGGTTGATGATAAAATTGTTGTCGGACTCCCGGGGTTCCCTGTATCAGCCCTCATAGTGTTCATGTCACTCATAGAACCCTTCATAAGGAAACTGTCAGGTAGAAAGGCATCCTCAGGGCATGTTAAAACCCTTAAACTTGCAGAGCGGCTCCACTCATCAAGGGGCAGGGTGCACTATGCACTTGTGATGGTGGACGGGGATTATGCACGCCCAATATTCAAGGATTCAGGTGCAGTAGCAGCCCTGGCAGGGGCCGATGGTTACATCGAGGTCCCCAAGAACGTTGAGATCATCAATGAGGGAGAGGAAGTTGAAGTTGTCCTCTTCGAAAATCGGTAGTATGGGGTAGAAAATCAGCAGTTAGAGGGTCGGTGCGAGGTCCAGGGTATCACTTCAGTCACCTGGCTGTCCCATATCCCTGAGGATCTTCAGCACATGGTCCATGAGGTCGTTGATGTTACCGAAGACAGCCTCACCCTCAAGGTTAACCTCCGGTCTCTCCACGAGTATAACCGGTATGCCGAGTTCTGATGCCGCCTCAACCTTCTCAGGGAGCCCACCTGTTTCACCGCTCTCCTTGGTTATAACAGCACCTGCACGGTATTCCCGGAGGAGGGCGAGGTTCATTTCAGCCGAGAATCTGCCCTGCATGGCGATGATATGGCTGGGCGGGACCCCCAGCTGGAGGCATTTCTCGATGGATGAGGTGGAGGGGAGTACGCGGACAGCAACCCTCTCAGGTTCAAGGGATCTGAGGACATCACCCAGGGTGGATACACCAGCAAGGTGCATCACAACCTCCCCATCCCCTATGAGGGATGAGGCGACTTCACCGGCCTCCCTGAATGAACCGACCCTTATAACTCCATCAGGGATAACTTCCGGCCTTTCAAACCTCACATAAATGGTTCCGGTTTCCCTGCAGGCCCTGAGAGCATTTTCTGTTGCCTGGGCTGCGAAGGGGTGGGTGGCGTCAATCAGGATGCAGGCATCAAGGTCTGCCATGAGTTCACGGAGCCCATCACTGTCCAGAGCTCCTGTAACTGTCCTTGAGGCTCCAGACTTCTCTGCAAGGTCAGATCCATGCTCTGTTGTCGCAGTGGCTGTCACCTCGACCCATGGCATCCCTGAGAGCCTCGAGATTATCCTCCTGGCATCCTCTGTCCCGGCCATAACGATGACAGACATTTTTTCTCTCTGCCGGTCACTTCCCTTTCTCTTCACTCCTTTATCTCCAGGGTTCATTGTTTTTCTTCTCCAGAGGTACTGTTCTGTTCCCTCCTTTATCTCAGGGGTTTGCACGGTTCTCCTTTACTTTATTTCTCCCATCAGAGAATCTCAGGACAGCCTCGAGGATGAGTATCAGTGATGCCACCAGGACTATCAGCACCCAGTCCACCACTGATAGTGGCACAGTCCTGAATATGCCCTCAAGGGGTGAAAGGTAGATCACGAGGATCTGCAGGGCCAGTGAGGCCACAACGGCAAGGATCAGCGCCCTGTTTGACAGGCCAGTCCGTGACTTGCAGTTGAAGACGTTGAATATCTGGAAGACGACGAACACCGTGAAGGCCACTGTCATGGCCCTCTCAATCCCCGCTCCTGATGATAGCATGTACATGTAGAGCCCCAGGGTACCGGCGGCCATCACAGCACCTGCAAGGATTATCCTCAGGAGGTTCCTCCCTGGGAGTATATTCTCCCTTTCAGGTCCGCGGAGCATTATATCTGACTCAGGGGGCTCAACACCCAGGGACTGTGCAGGTGGTCCATCCATTATTATGTTGATCCAGAGTATCTGTATCGGGTTGAAGGGGACCGGGAGGTTGATGAGGGATGCTGACACAATTGTCAGGATGGCCCCCACGTTTGTTGAGAGCTGGAACTTAACAAAACGCCTTATATTATCGAATATAGTTCTGCCCTCCTTAACCGCCCTGACGATGGTTGCGAAGTTATCATCCTGGAGGACCATGTCGGAGGATTCCCTGGCCACATCTGTACCGCTGCCCATAGCCACACCGATGGCGGCCTTCTTGAGGGCCGGGGCATCGTTCACCCCGTCGCCGGTCATGGCGACCACATGGCCCCTGCCCTGGAGGGCCTCAACTATCCTGACCTTCTGCTCGGGAAAAACACGTGCATAGACCCTCACATCCTCAACGATTTCATGGAACTCCTCGTCACTGAGCTCATCAAGCTCCCTGCCTGTGAGGGCCATCCCGTTGTCCATGAGTCCCAGTTCATGTGCTATGGCAACAGCGGTGTCCCTGTGATCCCCTGTAATCATAACAACCTTTATACCGGCCCTCTTACAGGTTTCTATGGCATCAGCAGCCTCCCTTCTTGGCGGATCCATCATACCAACAAGTCCGACAAACACCAGGTCCTTCTCCTCATCGTCACCGTCAGGGAGTTTTCTGTAGGCCAGTGCAAGCACCCGGAGGGCCCTTGAGGTCATATCATTGAGTCTGGAGAGCCACCTTTCCACTTCTTCATCAGTCAGTTCCTTAACACCATCACCGCTGTCGATGTAACGGCATCTTCTGAGTATTATCTCGGGGGCTCCCTTCACGAGGAGGTACCTTCCGTCCTCCAGCTGGTTTATGGTGCTCATCCTCTTTCTTGTACTGTCAAGGGGTATCTCTGCCAGACGGGGGTACTTCCTTTCGAGTTCATCCCGCAGGTAGCCCTTCTCAGCTGCGAAGCTCAGTATGGCAGCATCTGTGGGGTCACCTATCACACCCCCCTCAGATGATGTGGCGTTGTTGCAGAGTGCGCATACCAGGAGGGCCATTTCAGGTGATGTGAGCTCTGATTCCCTCACGGTCATCCGGTTGTGGGTCAGTGTACCTGTCTTGTCTGTGCAGATCACAGAGCAGGAACCGAGTGTCTCCACTGCAAGGAGTCTCCTCACTATGGCGTTGCTCCTGGCCATCCTCTGCATTCCAAGGGCAAGGGTCAGTGTGAGTATTGCTGGCAGTCCCTCAGGTACAGATGCGACGGCAAGGGAAACTGCTGTCATGAATGTGTCCACCAGTGGCAGGCCGCGGAGGAACTGTATTGCAAATACAAGGGCACATACCACCACTGCTATGAGGCCGAGGTTCTTCCCTAGGGAGATTATCTTCTCCTGGAGGGGTGTTTTACCCTCATCCTCCTGTATCATCCTGGCGATTTTACCCATGGAGGTCTCCATGCCGGTGGCTATCACAGCCCCCTTGCCGCGCCCTGAGACAACGTTAGAGTCCATGAATGCAATAACATCCCTTTCATCTTCAGGATTTTCATGTGTCTTCCTGACGGGTATTGATTCCCCGGTGAGGGCTGATTCGTCTATCCGGAGATCATAGGTTTCTATCAACCGGAGGTCGGCGGGTACATTATCTCCCTCCTCTATGATCACCATGTCTCCCAGGGTTAGCTCGGATGCAGGGATCCTCAGGGTCTCACCGTCCCTTATGACGACAGCTTCTGTCGATACCAGACCCTTGAGTTTCTCCATGGCACGCTCGGCCCGGTACTCCTGGATGAATCCAACGGTGGCGTTTACAACCACAACAAAGAGGATGACTGCAGAGTCAAGGACGTCACCCACGAAGTAGGATGCAACGGCAGCCAGTATGAGGAGTATTATGAGTATGTCCATGAACTGGCTGAGGAATAGCTTCACCGGGCCAGCCTTCTTCTCCTCAACGAGTTCGTTCTTCCCGTATTTCTCAAGTCTCCTCGATGCCTCGTCCTGGCTTAAACCCTTCCTGGACGTTTTAAGTTCCTTTAAAACTTCATCTAAACTCATATCAGCCCATTTCATTTTAAACACGTCTTAAATCTTTAATTAGCACATTTAATAAGTTCATTCTGTGGATTCTGTCAACCAGCTGTTCTTCAACGTTATTCTTTCATATAAGTTCCGTCTGCGGATTTTCTCTCAGTCCAGTTATTCAATGTTGTTCTCATATCCATCATAAGTCCAGCTGTTCTTCAACGTTATTTCCATATCCATCTCATAATAAATATAATATAAACTGATGTGCACATCCAGTGCTCGGTACCTAGTTACGGGATCAAGGTGGCAAGGCACCCATTTACATGGTTAGCTATTCTTTCACCTACTGCGGACTTCAGCTATGTATTCATAGAAGTATGTCCTGCCATAATTGACAAGTTTCATCTTCCTTTCCGTTACAATATCCTCCCCTGTCAGGGGCTTAATTATTAGCCGCGCCCCCACAGCATCGGCGACCCTCATGAGGGAGCTGTGGATCTCTGCCGGCGGTCTTATGGAGTATATGAGTGCGGCACCACGGTAGATCTCCATCCTGGGGGATGTGATGTCATCACGTACAATGCCCCCATGGGAAGGTTTAATATCTGTAAGAACCAAATCAACCTTTGAATGTTTCCTGATGTAATCTGAAACATAGAGGAACCTGCCGGCACCCACCTCAACAACACGGGTTCCCGGCCCCGAGCACCTGATTATGTAAACTGCAAGATCATTCCACATTGATACCACGGAGATAGAGATGATAATAAGAGAGTTCAGACCACAGGACCTTAAGGTGGTCCTTAAGATTGAAAGGGACTCCTTCATGGACCCATACCCCGCCCACCTCCTCAGGGACATCTACAACCTTGGAGCAGGCTTCCTTGTGGCCCAGGAGGATGGGAAGGTCGTTGGATTCATAATATTCTGGATCCGTTTTGAGGATGAGGGTCATATTATCTCACTTGCAGTTGATAAAGATTACCGCAGGAGGGGTGTTGGGGCGGCACTTGTCATGACAGCCATAAGTATATTTGAAAAATTTCACATTAAAAATATTAAACTGGAGGTAAGGGCAAGGAATAAAGGGGCCATAAAATTCTACCGGGCCCTTGGCTTCAGTGAGGAGAAGATATTAGAGAACTATTATGAGGATGGAGAGGATGCTGTGGTCATGAGGATGGATCTCCAGCCTGATTCACTCCATGGCCATGAATATCGACCAGTCTAATCCAATCAAAGGAAATCAGGATCATGGTGGTGAAATGTTTAAGGAAGCAAAACTCGCCTTGGAAGACGGTACCATAATCAGAGGAGAAGCATTCGGATCTGAAACTGTGAAAACAGGGGAAGTTGTCTTTGCAACGGGTATGACAGGATATGTTGAGTCCCTCACAGATCCATCATACAGGGGCCAGATACTGATGCCAACCTACCCCTTACAGGGCAATTACGGCGTCACCGAGGAGTGGTACCAGTCAGATGGGATAAAGGCCGAGGGTCTCATCGTCAGGGAAATGTGCCCTGCACCCTCACACAGCCTGTCAGAAAAGACTCTCCCGGAGTTCCTGGAGGAATATGGGATTCCTGGGATAGCTGGAGTGGATACACGCGCCCTGACAATAAAGATAAGGGATAAGGGTACCATGAAGGGTGCCCTTGCAACCGAGGAGATTGATGATGATGAACTGCTTGAAATGGCAGTGAAACAGCCAGACATAACAGAAATCGACCTTGTGGATATGGTTTGTGTAAGGGAACCTGTAATCCTGAATGAGGATGCATCAGGGAGGGTTGTTATAGTTGACTGCGGGATCAAGAGGAACAGCATAGATGCCCTCCTTGAGAAGGATCTGGGGGTCGTGATCGTACCCTACACCACATCACCCGCCGAGATCATGGATTACGAGCCCGACGGTCTCCTCATATCAAGCGGACCAGGGGACCCCACACGTGTGAGGGATGCCATAGACACAGTTAAAGCACTATCCGAACGTCTGCCCATATTCGGGATATGCCTCGGACAGCAGATAATCGCACTGGCCTTCGGGGCCCGCATATACAAGATGAAGTTTGGTCACAGGGGCGTAAATCAGCCTGTGAAGGACCTGAGGAGTGGGACGGTTTCAATAACCTCCCAGAACCATGGATTCACGGTTGACCCTGATTCAGTGAAGGGCACCGACATAGAGATAACACAGCTGAACCTCAACGACGGAACACCGGAGGGTATAGAGCACAGGGAACTCCCGGTGTTCAGTGTCCAGTATCACCCTGAAGCGGGTCCAGGGCCACATGACACGGTGAACATCTTTGACCGCTTGTGGATGTTTTAAGGGAATATTAGATGAGAGGAATGGGGATAAAATGCCGCGGGATGAAAGCATCAATAAGGTACTTATCATAGGTTCTGGCCCTATACAGATAGGGCAGGCAGCTGAATTCGACTACTCTGGCTCTCAGGCATGTAAATCACTCAGGGAGGAGGGAATAGAGACAGTACTTGTGAACTCGAACCCTGCAACCATACAGACCGACATGGAAATGGCTGACAGGGTCTACGTCGAACCCCTCACACCCGAAATCGTTGCCAAGATAATCCAGAAGGAGAAACCTGACGCAGTACTCCCAACGATGGGCGGCCAGACAGGCCTCAACGTTGCAACGGGCCTTGCAGAGATGGGCGCCCTGGAGGGAGTCCGTGTTATAGGTTCATCAATTGAAACCATAAGGAACGTGGAGGACCGCGACCTCTTTGACAGCTTCATGAAGAAGCTCAACGAACCAGTACCAGCAGCCAGGGCCGTCAGTTCAGTTGAGGAGGCCCTTGAGGCGGTTGAGGAGATAGGCTACCCTGTGATCGTGAGGCCCGCCTTCACCCTGGGGGGAACAGGGGGCGGGGTGGCCCACAGCCGGGACGAACTCATTGAGATAGCAACAAGGGGCCTCGAGATGAGCTTCATCAACCAGGTCCTAATTGACCAGTCAGTCCTGGGCTGGAAGGAATTCGAGTACGAGGTTATGAGGGACCGGAATGACACCTGTATAATCGTTCTGTAACATGGAGAACATCGACCCCATGGGCATACACACAGGTGAAAGCGTGGTGGTTGCACCTGCCCAGACCCTCAGCGACGAGGACAACCAGAGGCTGAGGGATGCGGCCATAAAGATCATAAGGGCCCTCAAGATAGAGGGTGGCTGTAACATACAGTTCGCTGTCCACCCGGAGACCGGCGAATACAAGGTCATAGAGGTGAACCCGAGGGTCAGCAGGAGCAGTGCGCTGGCATCCAAGGCCACGGGTTACCCCATAGCCAAGATAGCGGCCAAGATAGCCGTCGGCATGACCCTCGATGAGATACAGAACGACATCACCAAGGAGACACCAGCGTCCTTCGAGCCCACAATAGATTACGTGGTCACAAAGATCCCCCGCTGGCCCTTTGACAAGTTCAAGGGGATAAGCAGGGAGATAGGGGTTCAGATGAAGTCCACGGGGGAGGTCATGGCCATAGGGAGAACCCTTGAGGAGTCCCTCAACAAGGCCATAAGGTCCCTGGACATCGGTGCAGACGGATTCACTGAGACACCATACACCAGGGCGGACCTTGAGAATCCAACGGACCAGAGGCTCTTTCAGGTCTACACCGCCCTCAGGGATGGTATGAGCATAGAGGAGATACATGGCCTGACACAGATAGACCCCTTCTTCCTCCAGAAGATAAGCAACATAGCTGAATTTGAATCATCCATCACCAGGGAATCACTGGAGGACCCCCGCATACTGCTCAAGGCCAAGCGGATGGGCTTTTCAGATTCGAGATTAGCATCCCTCACAGGTATGGATGAATCCAGTATCAGGGCCCTGAGGCTTGAGAACAACATAAAACCTGTCTACAAGATGGTTGATACATGCGCAGCCGAGTTTGAGGCCAGGACACCCTACTACTATGGTTGCTATGACCTTGAAGATGAGGTGGAGGTATCAGACCGTAGAAAGGTCCTCATCATAGGTTCAGGTCCAATAAGGATAGGTCAGGGGATAGAGTTCGACTACTGCTGCGTCCACGCAGCCATGGCCCTCACTGAGGATGGATATGAGACCATAATGGTCAACAACAACCCGGAGACAGTGAGTACAGATTATGACATCTCAGATAAGCTCTACTTCGAGCCCCTCACCCTTGAGGACGTCCTCGCCATCATCGAGAAGGAGAAACCAGAGGGTGTTGTTGTCCAGTTCGGTGGCCAGACATCCATAAACCTGGCGGTCCCCCTGGCAGAGGCTGGTGTGAGGATACTCGGAACACCACATGAGAGCATAGACAGGGTAGAGGACCGTGAAAGATTCACTGAGGTGCTGAATAAACTGGGAATACCCCAGGCACCCTACGGAATCGCAAAGTCCTTTGAGGATGCAAGGGCCGTGGCTGAACGCATAGGCTACCCTGTACTCGTAAGGCCCTCCTATGTCCTGGGTGGAAGGGCGATGGAGATAGTCTATGATGATGTGGAGCTTGAGGAGTACATGAGGGAGGCTGTCCGTGTATCCCCCGAACACCCCATACTGGTGGACAAGTTCCTTGAGGATGCCATAGAGGTCGACGTGGATGCACTCTGCGACGGCACCGACGTCTACATAGGAGGTATAATGGAGCACATCGAGGAGGCAGGAGTCCACTCAGGGGATTCAGCGTGCGTGATACCACCACAGAGCATCCCGGAGGATATAATTGATACCATAAAGGAGTACACAAGGAAACTGGCCCTTGAACTTGAGGTGGTGGGCCTCATAAACATACAGTACGCTGTAAAGCCAGACTCAGATCCATCAGTCTACATACTCGAGGCAAACCCGAGGGCAAGCCGTACAGTACCCTTTGTCAGCAAGGCGACAGGGGTCCCCCTTGCCAAGATGGCTGCAAGGCTCATGATGGGCGCGAAGCTCAGGGACCTTGGTCTCACAGAGGAGAAGGATATAGAACACGTCGCTGTGAAGGAGTCTGTATTCCCATTCATAAAGCTCCCTGGAGCAGATTCGGTCCTGGGCCCTGAGATGAAATCAACAGGCGAGGCCATGGGAATAGATGAAAACTTTGGCATAGCCTACTACAAGTCCCAGCTCTCAGCCAGCATGGACCTCCTCAATGAGGGGAAGGTCTTCATAAGTGTCAGGGACCAGGACAAGGATAAGATAGCCGATATCGTTAAAAAGGCCGATGAACTCGGCTTCAGGATCATGGCAACCCGGGGAACAGCCAGGGCAGTCAGTGACATTGCAGATATAGAGGTCGTGAGGAAGGTGAGCCAGGGGTCACCAAACATCAGGGACGCAATTCTGGATGGTGAAGTTGGTCTCATAATAAACACACCATCCGGGAAGCAGTCAGCCGATGACGGCTACCTCATAAGGAGGATGGCCGTTGAACTTGGAATACCCTACGTCACGACACTTGCAGGGGCCAGGGCGGCCCTTAATGCCATTGAAGCAGTTCGCATGGGAAAAATAACAGTGAAGTCCCTTGATGAATACCATGGTATGTGAGTCTGAGCACCAAGATACCATCATATGTTTAAGTTTATGTGAAGCCATAGAGCTGATCGGTGAATACGATGAGGGTATCAGGATTTATGCTCACAGCACTCATCATCGCATCAGTCATCACATTTCCAGTGGCAGAGGCCCACATACTCATAGTAGCAGATAGCCTCTCCGATAGCCCTGACATGTATGATGAGGCAAAGAAGGTTGCAACGACCCTCAAAAACAGGGGTTACCATGTTCTTGAGCTCTACAGGAACAATGCAACCGTCAAGAACATACTGAAGGGTATGTATGGGGCAGATGCAGTGATCTACGCCGGACACGGTGGCTACATGGCGGGTCACTATGATGGTCGTGGAGGTAACGCCACACCACCATTCGGCCTTGTTGCAAGGGATGGGTACATATGGAGTGCCGGTGACATGATGATGGTGAACGGCACCACATTCTATGCTCCCTTCAAGGATGGCATACCCGCAATTCTACTTCACGCATGCTTCTCAACCGGCTGGGTTGAGGAGTATGAGGTTAAAAACCCCGTTGAAACGGTTTACAGCTTTGCAAGGATGTTCACGGGGGCAGGGGCCAACTACTATGCAACTGCATGGGATGGTGCCGAGATAATCTATGACTTCCTCAGCGGCGCCAGGAACTTCTATGAGGCCAACCAGCAGAACTATGAGGTTATAAATCAGAGCACCCTGTACAATGGAACAGAGGTGTGGCGCAACGATCATGGATACGCGGCCTTCGTCGGGGACTGGAACGGAACATTTCCCAGGGTTAATCAGACAACACCCTACGATGATGCGGCTGCAGAGGAATGGTACAGGACAAAGAGCAGGCCCACCTTCACAGGAAGCAAACCTGTTGCTGACTTCACCTACGCCTACTGTGGCTCAACATCAATCAGAACATTTGCATTCACTTCAACCTCATATGACCCTGATGGTGACAACCTCACCCTTACCTGGAACTTTGGCGATGGTTCAACCGCCACCGGTTCTAATGTTACACACACCTATGCCCGTGAGGGATACTACACGGTTTCACTGACAGCGAAAGACTCCAATGGCCTCATATCAGTTAAGAAGAAGACAGTAACAGCTGGAAACCCGAAACCGGACCTGGTGGTTACGGGGACCAGAAAATCAGGTAGCACACTGTACATATACATCAGGAATCAGGGTACAGCCGCCGCCAGGAACTTCTACACAAGGGTCTGGTACGGCAGATACTCAACAAGGAACTACAAGCAGGTTTACACCGGGACCCTCAACCCGGGTGCAAGCACCAGACTCAAGGTATACTACAGGTACTACAGGGGCACGGTTAAGGTGGACTACTACAACAGGGTCGCTGAGAAGTCTGAGCTGAACAATCTCAGGAAGTTTTAGCAGTACCCCACTTTCCTTTTTGAACTGGAAAATCTGAGGAGTTATGTGCGATTTTTTCTCTTCTTTTCTGGAAAATCACCACAGTATCCAGAAAGCATTAAAGAAGATCCCGCACCTATATAATGAATATGCTTGTGGTTGAAAATGGAACCATCCTGAGGGGCCCCGAGCTCACACCCCAGAGGAAGAACCTGGTGATTGAGGATGGAATCATAAAGGAGATAACAGATGAACGGGCCCCATCAGGAGAGAGAATCGACGCTTCAAAGCTAATGGTATGCCCTGCACTTGTAAATTCACATGTTCACATCGGCGACTCAGTTGCACTTGATGTGGGCGATGGAAGACCACTTGAGGATATAGTGAGACCCCCTAATGGCCTCAAACACAGGATACTGGAATCGTCACCACCAGGGATGCTCATGGAGGCCATGAGAAACTCGGCCAGGGACATGATCACCCATGGGATCGGATCATTTATTGACTACAGGGAGGGCGGCCCTGAGGGGGTTGAACTCCTGAGGGAGGCCATCGGTGACCTCCCCATCTCAGGGATTATACTTGGAAGGGATCCCGTGGTCTTTGATCAGGAGGCATCCCGGGCTGAGATCCGCCGGCGGGTCAGGGGGGTCCTGAGGGTTTCAGACGGATTCGCCCCCAGCGGTATGGGTGAGATAACGGATGAAACAGCATCCATAATCGTTGAGGAATGTGAAAGGGCAGGAAAGATAGCATCCATACACGTTGCAGAGCACAGGGAGTCACAGAGAAGGTCCCTTGAGGATACAGGCATGAGTGAGGTTGAAAGGGCCCTCAACGCAGGATTCAAACTCCTTGTACACCTCACAAACCCTGTCAGGGAGGACCTTAAACTTGTGAGGGAGAGTGGTGCGTCGGTGGTCCTCTGTCCCAGGTCCAACGGGGCGCTCTCATCCGGCATACCCCCCATCAGGAGGATGCATGAGCTGGGCATCAACCTTCTCCTTGGCACAGACAACCTGATGTTCAACTCCCCTGATATGCTGCGTGAGATGGAGTACACACTCAAGGTCACAAGGGGATGCGCACGCAGATACTTCCCACCGGTGGAGGTGCTGAGGATGGCCACATCCAACACATCAGCCTTCACAGGCACAGGTGTCATCGAGGAGGGCTTCCCTGCGGACCTTATCCTCGTGGAGAAGCTTTCAGGTGATCCATACCTCTCAATCATAAACCGGACCGAATCGAAAAATATAATATATTTAATAATAAAAGGTAAACTAGTTAAGAGGTGAGGCTATGTACAGTAAAATCCTGCTCCCGACCGACGGCTCAAAACAGGCCAATAAGGCTGCTGAACATGCAATATGGATTGCCAGGGAAAGCGGAGCTGAAATAATTGCTTTAACAGTTATGGAGACGTCTTCACTGGTGGGTCTACCAGCCGACGACCTTATAATAAGATTGCGGGAGATGCTCGAGGAGGAGGCCTCAAGGTCCCTGGAGGCTGTTAAAAAGCTCGTTGAGGAGTCAGGGGCGGATATAAAGTTAACAGTGAGGACCGATGAGGGTTCACCTGCAGAGGCCATACTCAGGACAGTGGAGAAGGAGGGCGTGGACCTCGTGGTAATGGGTACCTCAGGCAAACACGGTCTTGACAGATTCCTTCTGGGAAGCGTGGCCGAGAAGGTTGTAAGATCCGCAGGCTGCCCGGTCCTCGTGGTTCACTGAAAAACCTTTTTTTACGAATTACTTCTGGTGTTGGTCATGCTTGTAAAGGAGATAATGTCAGAGAACATACACTACGTTACTGTACCAGGGAACAGGGCAACAGCCCTTGAACTCATGAGAAAGAAGAATGTTTCAGGGCTTCCTGTGGTTAAGAAGGGAACGGAGGAACTCGTAGGCATAATAACAAGATCTGATCTTGTTGAAAACCCTGATGAGGAGCAGATAGTCCTCATTATGACAAGAAACCCTGTCACGGTATCCCCTGATGATGACGTCAGGGTGGCTGCAGAGCGGATGCTTGAGAACAACATCCGCAGGGTCCCTGTTGTGGATGGGGACAGGCTTGTGGGCATAGTGACAAGCTATGACCTTGTTGCAGGGGCCATCGCTGAGATGGACATCCAGGAACCTGTTGAAAATTACATGACACGCAACATCCCCACCACCTGGGACAGGACACCACTCAACGTGGCCTTTGAGATAATGCGGTACTTCAGGTTAAAGGTGCTCCTCACCCTCAACAACAGAGGAAAACTATCAGGTGTCCTCACAGAGACAGACTTCATAAATGAGAGTGAGGTGGTCTCAGAGAGCACAGTCCACAACACCTCAGTCGGTACAGAGGGTGACAGGTGGTCATGGGACAGCAAGAACGTCCTCTACGTCATAAAGAATCAGCTGAAATTCCCTGACAAGGAGGCCAGGGACGTCGCCACCACAGATATCGTGACGGCAACCACCTCAACAACCGTAACCTCCTGCGCACAGAAGATGAAGAGGAGGAAAATTGAGCAGATACCCATCATAGACTATGAAGGAGACCTCGTCGGGCTTGCAAGGGCCAATGACCTTATAAACGCTCTTATTGATGGAAATGACTGACCAGAGGATAACGCTGAGAACCTCCAGGGGGGTTCTCACAGTTGCAGTTAAGAACCATGGAGAGGTCTCAATAAAGGATATACAGCTCAAGATGCTCCTCGGGTACTGCTGGTGGAACGACCTCCCGGTCATAGAAACCTTTCTGGATGTGCTGGAGATGACGCTCAAGTCCGCTATTTCAGATGTCCTTGAACATGATGAACTACTTGTTGACTACAATGTGAGGACCAATGACATCCCGGACGACTCAAATGAGGTTGAGTTAGTCTTCAATGAGATAAGCGCCGACGGCATCCGGTTCAGTATTGAGGAGGACCTAGTTCTGAGGGGACCTGACTCAAGGGGCCTCCTGAGGAGGATGACATCCTTCAGGAGAAGGTTGGATGAGAATGTTAGGAGGGTCCTCTAGTTCAACCGGAGCCTCCAGCTCTTCCGCAATCCTTTCAATGGCCCATTAACTGACAGGCTCCCTCATTATGTGGGGGATCACCTCAAGGATGACATCCTCTGCCTTCCTCCTGGTCTCTGACCCTCCTTGCAACGATCTTCCCGTTCCTGAAGATGGTGACATTCCCATCACCGGCCTCCAGCATGATGACCCCCATCTTCTCTGAACACCTGGGCCCCCTATCCATGAGTTCCCTGCAGGTCCTGGCAATGTCTATGCTGTAGGGCAGTTTAACCTCGAACATTATCCTTGATTCAGCATCGCGGCAGGGCCTGTAGATCATGGCCTCGTCAGGGGTCTTTCTCCCTGTAAGGTCAAGAAGGACCCTTCTGAATCCAACGGCCCTCAGTTCATCATCCAGGTGCCTTATGATGGGTGTCTCAAGGAGCCGTTCTGGTTCATCAACCTCTATTATGGCGGATTCTCCTTCGTGGCGGACACGGATCTTCCCATCACCGTACACGCTCCTGATGAGGCTTTCAGCATAGGAGATCCTGTTTATCCTCTCGGGTGTGATTTCTTCACCTGTCCTGATCCTGGTTGCAAGGCAGGTGGTTTCCTCCAGATAGTTAAGCCCCCTGGACCTGAGGTATTCAATCACATCACTTCTCTTCATCCCTGCGTCCAGGAGGGGTGTTCTTATTCCAAGAAGGTGGTTCACAAGGACCCCCGGGCGGTCCTCGAACATGTCACTGGCTGTGGTGCCGTCTGCAACCACATCAAGGCCCCGGTTATGAGCTTCTCTGATTATGGAACTGTATATGATGTTCTTACACACAAAGCACCGGTCAGCAGCATTTTTCGCAAATTCCACATTCTCGAGGAGGTTCATCTCCAGGACAACATGTTCCACGCCAATCTCCCGGGCTATGCCTGAAGCCCCCTCAATGAAGCCACGGGGCATCACACCGGTATCCACGGTGAAGGCGACCACAGTATCAGCAACATCAGCGGCCATATCAAGAAGGGCTGTGCTGTCAGCACCACCCGAGAATCCAACGGCGATCCTCTCACCCCTGAGGGCCGTCTTAACCCTTTCAACCTTTGATTCAAGATCCATGATAACACATCCATAATTCTAGGTCCTGTGAGGTTCATCATTTCGCTGTAGTCTGAATGCAGCAGTCCATGGTTCTGTTATTAGTTTGGTTCAGTCTCATCTCTGCGTATTTGGGTTCTGTTATGTGTAGTTCTATCCCTTACTTTCTGGAACCTATCCTGTAGATGCAAGTTTCTTTATATGACGGATGACCTCCAGCGCATCCTCCCTTTTAAGGTCCCTCCCCTCTGATTCAAGGAAGGAACGCAGGGATTCTTTGGTATCATCAGGGATCCCGCTTTCATGGAGGATCCTCCTGTAATTTCGGAGGGGGTAGAAGAGGTTCTTCGCGGTATTCATAAGCTCCCTGAAATCATCCTCTCTTATCACACCCCTCATGAGGGCTCTTTTAAGGTTGAATTCTATGCTGACAAGGGAGTCAGAGAGGGGCTCAAGGGTGTCAGGGTTGAAGGCCACTGCAACGTCATCATCCGATTCGATTTCACCATCAAGGTATGATCTGAAGATGCGGCCAACACCCACCATTCCAAGTTCACTGAGCTCTGAGGCCCTCAGGGCCCCATGCTGGCCCCTCCAACCACCTTCACACCCCTCCTGATGGCATCAATGATCTCCCTGTGACCAACAGCAGGGCTCTGGTGGAAAACACCGTCTATTATGCCTATTATGTCCGGGTTCTCCTTCATGGCCTCCTGAATGTCACCCCTTCTCACCGGTGGCCTGTACTCAGCTTCAAGGATACTGGAGGCTTCAGTGTGTGATAGGGATGGTCCCGTGAAGATGATTATTTTCTTACCATGCATACTGGTTGGTATCTTGGCGCTGATAATTAATCTTTTAGATGATAAATTGGTCCGGATATCAGAAGGAGGAGCTCCTGCATCTGGAAACACTTGACAGAATCGGATCTTTACAGAATCCTCAGATGGAGGACCTGATGCGACGCCCCACACGTTCCGGGTCAACAGAGAAGACCTCAAGGCCCGGAACTATGACCCTGACGACAGGGACCCCCACATCACGGGTGAGGTCAACATAGAAAACATCCTCTAGACCGGATTCACGCAGTTTCCTGAGGGTTATCTCAAGGTCTCCCCTGAATGACCTTGTTGAGAGGTCCTCCATCTCATCCAGGGTAATCGTGTCCTCCGGTTCACTGAACCAGTGCCTGTTGAGTCTCTTCATACGCTCATACCCGGCACGTCTCATGAACTCGGCCCTGACGGTGTCCTCACGGGTTCCATGTATCTGGGTGGCCCTGCTCTGGGCGACCTCTGTGAGGGCCCTTATAACCGCAATTTCAGGGTCAAGGTGGGTCCCGACGCCCATGGTGAGGAGGGCCGGATCCCTCAGGACGGTGTCATCTGCAACCGCAGCCACCGTCGCAACCCCGGTGTCTGCTGTAAGGTCAACCAGGGTCACCTCCACACCAGCGGCATGGAACTTCTCAAGGAGTCCTGATATTATATCATTATCCGTCCCTGAGCAGTCAACCTCCACTTTGGGACCCCTCCTAGCCTCGAAGAGGCTCCAGGCATCCCTTTCAATCACCTCCATCAGCCCATGGAATATGGCCTCCTCCCTTGCATTCCCTGATGCAAGTCCATTGGTGTTTGATCGGAACAGACTCATGCAGCCTTCCGGAGGGTTGTATGGATGAAAAACAGCATTTGCAGGTACCGGGACCTCCTCATCACCGGTGAGGTTCTCTGCATTAATCCACTCCAGTTCAGATTTCAGATCAGTGGACCCTGGAAGTATCAGTGACTCAGGGTCAAGGCCGTCACAGTCCTCTGGGTGAGCTGTGAATGTTTCATCTTCGGGCTTTCTTTCTGCTGAATACCTCTCAAAGGCCTCCATCATGGCCGAGGCCCTTGCCTGGGTTCTGGTGGCGCCCTTACCGG